>JBDRPR010000176.1:0-2127 GCA_043826845.1 Bacteroidota bacterium | reverse complement strand
AAGAGCGCAAATATGGGCAAGAGCCACTGATAAGAATTTATCCGACTTCGTCAATCAACATATTACTGCGCAAAGCCAGAGAAATGTTTTATCGTGCAGTCAATCAGCAGCGTTTTATGTGAGAAACTAGCCAAACTCAAGTGAAAGGAGAGTAATAACTCTCCTTTCTTTATCATATGAACAAATCCAGTATTTTCTTTCCCTTTTCGAGATATTTTTTTACATTCCCTGCATCTTCAACCCATTTAATCAGACTAACCATATTTTCAGGTATTGAAAACACAAGGTCTCCGTAATTGGATTTGCTGATGTCGGTAATATAATCTGACGACATTGCTGTACTCACCACATAATCTTTGAGAACTTTTTGAGGATTAAAATATTCAGAAGAAAAAATTTCTTCGATATCCATATTTCCATTTTTAATTTTCCGTGACAGCTTTTTTATTGATTTTTTTTCGGCTTCATCATACAAATCACTATTTGATAATTTCTCAAGATAATTATTTGTTTTTGATTGATCTTTATCAATTTGAGCTAAGTACAGTCCGGCAACCAGACTAAGATCTTTGTGCAAACCGGTGTTCTCCATCAGTTCAATAAAAGTTTCAAAATCTGATCGTATGTCATTTTTGTCTGCATCGGTTTTTGTTCTGACAATTCCCCTGAAAAGATGAGATAATGCAAGACAAATGTTTTTCGAGGAATATTTATTCGGTTTTTTTGTTGAATCAAAGGTTGGATCTTCAATGAATTGTACTTTTCCTGATGTAATATTGTTAATGTTTTTAGTGAGAATATCTTCTGCGGTATAATTGTAGTCTGATTCTGACATTATTATTGCCCGGTAAATTTCAATTATTGCTTGAAATTCGTTTGCAGGCAGACTATCAGGTTTGATCAGTGATGCTTCATATAAAGCATATTCAGAAGGAATTTCAGGAATATTATTAAGCAATACAGAAAAAACAGCATGTTCAGTAGCGGAATTCCAGTTTGTGTTTAAAAAATCTCCGATTTCACCTGTTGAGTCATCAGTAAAGGAACAGATAGAATATAATGCAGTCGGGTAATCATCTTCGTTTAATTTTAATACTGATTTTCTTAATTTATTATATTTTTTTATTGTTCTATAAATTTTCCTGGCTGTGATTTTTTCGATTTTTTGTGTACCATTGAATATTGATAAAATCTCAGATGTTATTTCTGAATCCTCTGAACTGGCATTAGAAGACCTTACCAGAACTTTCATGGTTTTGTATATTAGAACTTTTTGACAATTTAAATCTATGGAAAGCTTCTCCTTTTCAAGCTTCAACTTATACTCTTTGTTATCTTTACATGAAGAAATAATTAAAGAAAATATAATAAGTATTATCCAATATTTGGTAATATTCATTGTTAAGTTATTTAATTTTAGATTATAAGTTTAAAACCTTTTCCATGGATATTAATTATTTCAACTGCAGGATCTTCCTGTAATTTTTTTCGAAGTTTTGTTATATATACGTCCATACTACGAGCATTATAATAGCTGTCGTCAGACCAGACAGCTTTTAATGTCTGATTCCGATCAAGTATTTTATTTGCATTATTTGCCAGCAATTTCAACAGCTCTGATTCTTTGGTTGTTAGTTTTATAATTTTATTTTCAATTTTAAGCAACTGTTTGCGGGAATCAAAAGTGAATTTGCCTAAAGTATAAACAATTTGATCTGAATCTAAATTTTCCTTTTTGGCTCTTCTTAAAACTGCTTCGATTCTAAGCAGTAATTCTTCCATACTGAAAGGTTTTGTAATATAATCGTCTGCGCCAGCTTTAAATCCTTCAAAAACATCTTCTTTTAATGATTTAGCAGTCAGAAAAATAATTGGAATGTCAGAATTCAGCAAACGAATATCTCTGGCAAGGCTGAAACCATCCTTAAATGGCATCATTACATCAAGAATACAAATATCATATGGATTTTTCCTAAATGCATGTAATGCTTTTTCACCATCAGAAAATAAATCTGTATTAATACCTCTGGCGAACAAATATTCCTTTAGTAGCATTCCCAGATTTTGATCATCTTCAGCTAATAATAATTTTATATTTTTCATCCGAATAAAATTTATTTTATTAAT
>JBDRPR010000175.1:0-28815 GCA_043826845.1 Bacteroidota bacterium | reverse complement strand
TTTACGATATCAAAATACTCCATCAGCTCGGATGGAAATAGTTTATGTAAAAGTTTAATGTCTATTGTTTCTTCCATAATTTTTTTCGCAAAAGTATGAACTAATCTATACTTCTCCCCAACTTTTTAAAGTGACCCAATTCGCTTCGTTCATTATATTTATTGAAATTTGTAAAGCTATTTTTATCAAATATCATCTCTGCAAATTTCAATTATTATCTGTTTTATAAATCATTAATATTATTTATCTAAACAATTTATTTCTAATTTTTTTTGCTGACTCCAAAACAATTTCAAGCTTTTTATTTATTGTAATTGAAATACAGGGCGGGTAATTAATTATCTCTCCTCCAAACCCTTTTTTAAACCGGTTAATCTTATAAATCTGATCTGTTTCTTCAACATTTAATGGAAACCCTCCAAGATCAAAATATTGAAAGTTTTCATTTTTATAATATTCTATTGCATGATCAAATACCATGTGTAAAATCGGGATTTTTTTATAATTATTATCGCTGGCACCGTACTGATAAAAAATCGTTTTTTTCTGCTTGATCAGAATCAGACCACCAATCAGTTGTTGATTAAAATAAACGCCCCAAAAATCACCATTCTGATGAATATTAAAGAAATTCCAGATTTTGAAAAAGACTTCATGAGTATTTTTAAAACTTTTAACCAGCTTTCTGTTCGTATATAAATGATTATAAATTGAAGAAAGTTTATCAACGGTGTTGATATCATTTATTTTTTCTATTACCAGACCCAGGGAAGAAGCTTTTTTAATAGAACGTTTATGATTTTGTGAATATCCAGCCCTGATTTCTTCTATTGATTTAAATAAGTTTATTCTGATAGTTGTCCAGTTTTCATTGTCTTTTCCACTTTTTTTGAATTTCAATTTTTTATTTAACATCAATTCAATATTCTCTGCGTCTGTCTGTTCTGTAAATTTTGGTTTCAGCAATATTTTAGCAAATTTTTTCACAGAGTAATAGTTGTATATTTCAATAATACAGCTAATTAAATAATTCTGATTGATGCAAACCGGACCATAATTTATGGTTGCAATTTTATATTTTTCAATTATGACAGCATAGCCTGCTAAAATTTCATTTTCGTAACATAAATAATATAAAATTCCTTTCTGTGGATTATTGATTTCAGCCCATCCAGGGTATTGTTCAATGGAGATTATTGAGGATGAATTATACAACTCAACAATATCCTCATGCTGTTTTTTATTAAGATGTTGAATGAAAAGATGTTCCATCTTATTTAATAATTTGACACAAATAATATAACCATGGTTCAGTAATAGATTTCCAGTCAGTTGTCATCGGATATTCCATATTCTTTTGATCCGAGTAAACCCCAACCATTTCAAATCCTAAGCTTTCTAATTGATTAATCTGAAAATCAGGCTTAACATAACAATATGAAGTCTCTTTGTTTATGTCTCCATCCTTTATTTCTGCAATACCTTTTTCGAATAAGGTATTTAATGACTGATTAGATTTAATTGTAAAACGATATCTTTTATATTCCGGTAAATAATTAAATGGGTTTTTGGGTATTTTAAATCTGAAAAGTTTAGATATACTATAAAGATTATGACTTGAGAAAGCAAAAAATGATTGATTTTTACCAACCCGTTTAATCTCGTTAAACACCTTAATTCTTCCTTCTTGATTTACGCAATCAATGCCGTTAAAACTGAAAAGAATAAAATCGAAAATGCCATCAGCCCATTGACATAAATTTCTTGCGTCAGAGACAGAAAAAGAATCTTTCGCGTTTTCAAACTTTTGCTTACAGGCTTTTACCATAGCATCAGAGTAATCTATACCAGTATATTCGCTAACCTTTTTTGAAAATCCCTCAAAGGTTCTTCCACAGCCAATACCTATATCGAGCATTTTAATATTTTTTGAGATCCCAGTTATATAATTTAATATGAATATTTCACCCGGGGATAGTCCGGTTCTTTGAAAATAAGTTTTAATAGCTAATTGAGAGTTATATACTATTTGATTTTCTTCCATTTTTTTTTCTTATTGATTTATTTATATATGTATGAAATCCTTCAATTTTAAATTCATTTTCTATTAATGATTTGTAATACAATGTTTTTCTTGGGATAAGATGAGTTGAAAAATCTGATTTTGGCAAATATGTATGCTCCTCAACAATTAATATTTTTGTAAATCCATAATCTTCCATTATTTTTTTAGATTCATCACTGTAAATTCCATTTGGAAAAGCAAAAATATCATTTATCTCTCCTATTATTTCTTCAATAATTTCTTTAGACCTAAGTAATTCCTGATCATAATCATCTTTTGTAATCAAGTCATTAATATTACAATGAGAAGAAGAATGATTCCCGAAAGTAATATTGAACTTACTTGATTCAATTATTTCATCCCTGTTTAAAAAGTCGGTCCTTATAATTATTTTTGGACAATTTTGCTCCATTTCTGATAGAATATTATTTCTTTCCTGTTCTTTTAAATTTAAAAATAAATTAAACAATTGACTGCTGATTTTAGAAATATTTGTATCGTTAATTTTAAAAATAAATTTGTTTTGTTGTATTTCAAATATTAATTGATATTCTGAATTATAATACATTTCAATTAAATCATTAATACGTTGTGACCAGATTGGCATATTTGCATTTATTGTATTAGTAACTATATTTACAAGTGCGGGTAATTTGTGTTTTTTTAATAACGGGAGTGCATTCAGGTAAAAATCTTTATAACCGTCATCGAATGTCAATACCAGCTTCGGCTTTTTCGTCAAATTATTCTTTATTGCATCATTTAAAGAAACAATATCATAGTGTTTCATGATGTATTTTAGAATTCTCTCAAACATACCAAGTGTTAACGGGCTCCATGATAATAATTTTTCGTCAGAAATCCTGTGAAAAAGTAAAACTGTAACTTCGTTTATATGTTTATTATTCCTAAAAATATATAGAACTCCAATAAGTTTAAGAACTACAAAGGTCAAATATTTTACATTATCAAGTAATCTGTCTTTTAAAAGATACTGCTTGATCTTTAACCCCATTTTTTTAAAAACAATGAAAATGTTGAATGGATAATGAAGAACTGCTTTAATTAACCATTTTATGGATTTTAATTTATCTGAACTCCACCAACTTGCTCCAATAATAAGAAAAAGATTCGAAAAACACCTTCGCTGGAACCAAAACGAATGAAATAACTTATTGTTTTTTGCTTTAATAAATGCCAAATGATGATCTTTTTCCATTAAAGCAATATTTTTATGCATATTTGTAGAATGGAAACGATAAAATCCTAAAACTCTTGGTATTCTTGCAATTTTATATTTTGATGCGACACGGAAAAAAAATTCCTGATCTGCCGCAGTTGATAAGTCAGTGTCAAATAAACCGACTATTTGTATCACTTCTCTTCTTACCAAAATACTGGAAGGTGAAGGAATATTTGTCCCATCCCATAATAACAGACTTTTCAAAATATTTCCTTCTTTTCCGGAGTAACATTCACGTTTGATGTTAGAGCTTTCATCAATAAATTGCATATCGGCATGAATAAGTCCAATTTCTGAATTGGTTTTAAGAAATTCTATTTTTTTTGATAAGTTTTTCTCATGCCATTTATCGTCAGCATCCAGAAATGCTAAAAAATCGCCTTTTGAACTTAGATAACCAGTATTTCTTGCAACTGAAACACCTTCATTTATTTTGTCAATCAATTTTATACGTTTATCTTTTTGGCAATATTGTTCAACAATTTTGAGTGTATTATCAGTAGAACCGTCATTTACAACAATTAATTCCCAATCAGTATATGTTTGCGATATAACAGATTGAATTGTTTCTGAAATATATTTTTCACCATTATATACAGGAATTATAACTGAAACCATTTTCATTAGAATAAATGTGAATTAATGTCTGTTTTTCAATAATTTAAAATTCGTATTATTAGAATTTTACACTTATATTACCATGGAAACCTTTCCCGATCCCGATAGTTATAGGGATCGGGCTTGTGTAATATTTATTACATGGGTGTTTCATACTATCAAAAAATTAAATTTAGTCAACCGGCAATCCTAATTCTATAGCAATAATTCTTGTACAAAATAAAAAATTAAAGGTTTTACTTTTACATAAATAATTATATGGAATAATTTGAGCATTTATTTCATCAATATTAAAAAAAAGATACTCTGAGGAACTTAACAAATCTTCTACTTTTCTTGCAACCTCTTCATTTAATATTTCAATAAATATCGTAGGTTTCATTTGTAATAAATATTTTCCCATTCCTTCTAATACTTCAGGTTCATGCGTTTCAACATCAATTTTCATTAAATCTATTCTTTGTATTTTATTTTGTTCAATAAAAGTATCTAATCTAATTGTTTCAATTGATTTTATTTTATAAGGACTCTCAGGACTCAATAAATTTTTATTAACAGTGACGGAATATAAATGTTCAGTAAGAGGATCAAAAATTTCAGCAAAACCATCATGATTTGAAATGGCTTTATTAATACAATGACTTGAAAATTGATTCAAATTAATATTGAATTTTAACTTATCAAATACTCTTTCAACAGGTTCAAAGGCGAAAATCTGAGCTTTTGGATTAACTGTCTGGGCAATTAAGGTATAAACACCAGTATTCGCACCAATATCCAGTATTGTTTTGGCTGATTTTGCTAGTTTTGTCCATAAATATGCAGATGTTTTTTCCCATTGTACAAGTTCTTGTCTGCTATTTTGATCGAATCCTATCCAAAATAATTCATTTTCTAGACTATATCCCCAATGTTGAATTAAAAAACTATTTTTATCAGGCAGTCTAACTTTAAATCTGCCTTTAAAATATAAATGAGGAAAAAATGGTGGAATAAAAAATAGTTTAACAAATCTATAAAATTGCTTTTTTATCGGGAACAGTTTTAATATCATTTTCATCATTCTTCTCATAACAACTAAAGCTAATTTTAAATAGTGTGATTAATACTCTTTTATTAATTGTAATTTTTTATTAATGATTCTTCATTAAGTAATTTTTTAAGGCATTACCCTTCAAATAATTTGATGTACTTTTGATACATAATATCAAATTCGTACATCTGTAATGCAGTTTGTTGTGCTTTTTCTTTAAAATCCACACCATGATTTAAAGTATAAAGTATTCCTTCAGCCAAATTTTCAGTATCGTTGTAGTTACACAAATACCCGTTTTGTTTATGAACAATAGCATCCAGTGCTGCACCTGTCGGAGTAGAAACAACAGGTGTCTGATTCATCATGGCTTCTGCAATTACAAATCCAAAAGGCTCATAATGAGCCGCATGTGCATACACATTTAATAAGGAATAAAATGATGGAATAAGTTTTCTGTCAAGCCACCCGGTAAAAATAATATGATTATTTAATTGATATTTCATCACTAATTTCATCAGTTCTTCTTTTTGTTCCCCTTCGCCAACAAACACAAAAATAGCATTTGGCACTTTTTGTATTACAAGACGTGCCGCTTCAATTATATATTTATAACCTTTCCATTCAATCATACGAGCCACGGTACCTATTACAATCTTGTCTTTCAGCTGATATTTATTTGTCAAATAAATTATATCATCAGGATTGCTATAGTTATAAACTTTTGAAGGTATTCCATGGTGAATCATTGTTGTTTTTGATAATTTTGCTTTTTCTTTTTCAATTACAAACTGCATACATTCATTAGAGATTGTGATAATATCAGTTGCATTCCAATTATTAAACCGATCTGTAAATACCCATCTTGGTTGGTAAAAATAATGAAAAGCAGTATCTGATTTGGTTATTACCCTCATTTTAATTCTTGCCAATCTGCCGGCAAAGATTGATGGCAAAGAATCGTCAAACAAATGTGAATTAATCACATCTGGTTTGATTTTTTTAAATAAATGATATAATTTAAAAAAAGAAGTGATCATATTTGACTTTCTTTTTTGTGGGTTATATTTAATCCAATAACAATTCCACCCATATTTTCCTACATCATCTATCATTTGAGGTCTTTCATTATAGAGAGCGACAAAACTCAACCGATGCTTATTTTGGCATGAAGCTTTCTCTGCAAACCAGTTAAAATATGGAACAGAACTATTGTTGGCCATTATAAAAACAATATGCATAGTGTTTTTTTATTCTATAAATGTTTCGATTTTTTTAATTAAGCTATTATACAAAAATTGTTTGGAAAATTCAATTCGTTGAATTGCAGAAATAGAATCTTCTCCTTTATTTATCAATTGAGTCAATAATTTAATCGCGTCTTCATGTGTCTCATATATTAAAAGTAATCGCTTTTCTGAATAATCAATAAATTTCGCAGATAAAACTGGTTTTCCCAATGCAAGATATTGCAATAATTTATGATGATTAATGTGATTTCCTTGTACTTCTAATATCATTGGAGCCAAACAGCATTTTGCCACTGCAATATAATTTTTTAGTTCCTTGAAATGTACTGGTTGATGATAAACAAGATTTGGAAACCGCTTTTCGATAAAAATTGTTTTGAAATCTGTGTTTTCTGAAAAATTGATATGACCTATAAACAAAAAGATTTCATTTGGGAAAGCCTCCAATAGCTTGCGTATCAGAATATAATCTAATCGAAAATCAATACCTCCTATATATAAAATACTATTTCTGTACTTTTCTATCAGTTTTTCAACGACAAATTCACTTTCAGAAATTCCATGTGACAATATCAAGGGATTTTTTATTTTTATTTCGTCGGCCAGTATCTGTGAAACAAAAAACACATGATCAACATTTTTTAGAAGCCTTTTTTCACGTTTAATACGGTAAAGATCAGCAATAAAATAAATGGATTTTATAGGATTTAATAATAAAGGATTGGAAAATCGATAAGGATCAAATGTCCAAAAAATGTAATTATTTATGTTGTTTTTAAAAAACCATTTTTTTAATGCTGAAGAAACTATTTTTTCGTTCAGACGATAAATTAAACCATATCTTGTATAAGGAAGCCGGTTATTATAATAAAGTATCCATAAATTGTCAGTATATTTTTTTGTGTTAATCTTAATAGAAAATAAATTTTTAAAAACCCAATTCGTGGGAGGATTTATAAAAAAAACAGTATTTGATTTAGATAATTCAAAAGCCCAATTGTGTTTTGAATACCAAATATCTCCCCATGCTTCATTTGAAATAATTAATATAGTATTTTGAGAAAATTTCATTTTTAAATTTTGCAATAAAGTTCGTTTTTTAAAAGATTTTGCTCGGGATAATTAATTAAAATACCATTAATTGAACTTTTAAAAACAAACATTGACCCGGCAGCAACAGCAGATGCCTTCCCATTAACATACACATCATAGAAATCTTTTATACAAGAAGCACCACCATTGGTAATTAAAGGGATATTAATTGAAGTGGCAATTGAATTAACTAGTCTAATATCATAACCTTCGAATGTACCTTCTCTATCAACTGCTGTTAAAAGTATTTCACCTACTCCCAAAAATTCCAATCTTTGAGCAAACTCAACCGGATCAATATTCTGTATCCCTTTCACATGACAATATACTTTATATTTTCCAAGAATAGTTTTCTTGACATCAATACTTGCAATTAAACTTTGAGAGCCAATTTCGTCAGCTAATTGTTTAATAAGTTCAGGATTGCTAAATATTGAGTTATTTATGGATATTTTTTCAATACCGCTGTTTATTATTCGTTTTGCCTGTTGCACAGATGTAATTCCTCCTCCGTAGGCTACAGGCATAAAGCACTCTCCGGCAATTTGCGATATAAGTGAATAATTTGGCTCCTGATTATTTTTAGATGCATCAATATCAAGTAATATTATTTCATCAACTTGTTTCTCATTAAAAATTCGAAGTGTGTTTATAGGATCTCCTATGTAAACCGGTTTTTTAAAACACTTGGTTTTTACTAGTTTGTTTTTACTCAACTGCAAAACCGGAATCACTCTGACTCGCTTCATAAATTCTCTATCTATTGAATTCGAAGAAAAACAAAAGTACTTAATTTCTACAAAGAAATAAAATTAGATAAGAGTCGCATGCCGAATGAATGACTTTTTTCAGGGTGAAACTGTACTCCAAAAATATTATCTTTTGCAAAAGCAGAAGTGAATAAATCGCCATATTCGCATACTGCAATTTGTTCGTTTTGGTTTTTTAATTTGCAAATATATGAATGAACATAATAAAATCTTGCTTCTTCATAAAGATTTTGGAATAATATACTTTTATTACTGCATATTGTATCAGACCAACCAATATGTGGAATTTTTAAAATATTGTCTTCAAATTGAAATTTTCTTACATGAGCATCAATCCATCCCAATCCGCTTAATACACCCTCTTCAGATCCTTTACACATCAATTGCATTCCCAGACATATTCCTAAAACCGGTTTTTTATCAACTAATACAACCTTATTTAATGTCTCTAAATATCCTGAATTAATTAAGTTTTTCATTCCTTTATCGAAAGAGCCAACACCGGGAATTATAATTTTCGAAGCTTCCTGTAATTCATCTGCACTATTTGTCAGGTATGATTTATAACCAATCTTACAAATCATATTGCGAATAGCTTCAACGTTCCCCAAACCATAATCTAAAACTGCAATCATTTTTTTCTTTTAAAAAAAGATGTAATAAATGACAATACTTTATAATGACGCGTAAGATAAGAAGCAAATTCAAAATGACTTCTAACAGGGAGCTTCATAATTCTATCAAATTCACTTTCAGTAAAATTAAGTTTTTTAATGACATAATCTTTATCAATTGCAATCATTTCAGGAGAATAATAATTTTCATTCATCAATTTAACAGCTTCATCTCTGGTTAACATCCCTGCGCAGATAAGAGATGAGTAATGAGACTTTCGTTTGTCAACGCCAAATTTAATCGGCAATACATACCCCTGATAAAATCGTGTAAAAACGGATTCAAAGTGTTTTCCTTCATACTTATTCCATCCAACTCGATTTACTAATTCTTTCTGAGCTATAGTTTTATCATAATCTAAATAGTTAAGTATAAGAATAGTTTCAATGGTTTTGTATTTGTCTATTAGTACATTTTGTTTGAAATTAAAATGCGGGAAACTTTTAATTTTTTTTCTTGAATAACTATAATGAATTGAACGAATATTTAACCAATCCCTCTTCCAATGGTACCAACTCATAGGCAAATGGCTTTCGGTCTTGTCGTTATGACCAGTAATAACATATTTTATATTATGTTTTCTTGCCAACTTATATAACACCGCCATTATACCCATATCGCTAATGAGTTCAATATCAATTACGGATGCCATAATGAATGATCTTTGCATCTCCCTAAATTCTTCCCAATCGTTTACGTATGTATATAAATCTAAATTTAATTTCTGTACCAATGATTCAATGTTTTTTATTGCAAATTCACTATTCCATCCATTATCGTAATGAACAACCAATGGTTTTAGCCCAAGATCAATTATTTTTAAAAGAGCATAAGAGCTATCCACTCCGCCACTCAGTCCCATTATACAATCATACTTTTTACTTTTTGAAGATGTTTTAATTTTTTCAATCAAATTGTTTAAAAAATTTTCATCTTTTAACTTAGAAGAATAACCTTTATTAACCTTTTCATATTCCTGACAATAATTACATGAGCCATCATAATGAATATAAATTGATGCAACGTCATCAGAATTTAATAAACACTTTTTACATTCCCTATAAGAAGTAGTTTTTGTAGAATTTACGTCGTCTTTCAAATTTAAAAAAGGTAAATTGACTCGAATTTTTTCGGCAGAAAATTTGCGCGAATTTATTTTTGCAGCACTTTTAAGCATTTCCAGCTTTTTTCCATCATTTATCAGGCCGTTCAAATGTTCAAATAAATCATCAGATCCAATGTAATTTATTGCTGAACTTTTAAGATTTTCAGGAATATTAAGATGGGCAGGGAGAATTCCTGGTAACTCAAAACTCATCATATCATGAATAGCAGCAGTAGGCTTAGTTTTTCCGATATATTCACGGGTTCCAAACCCATCAAAATAACGAATACTAGTGGAAAGAATAATATCTGCTGTTTGCATTTCATACTTGAACTGTTCAGTAGTAGGTTTTTCATTAAAAAATATTGCAATTCCCGGATTTATTTTATTTGCCATCGCTAAACGACTTATTACCATTTGCCCATATTCTTCAAAGACAGGACCCGGAAAAGAAAAAGTGATTGGAGTATTAATTGCTGCAAACCTGTTTACAACCTCTAATACATCATCATACTGTCTTCTGAACTTATCAATTGCTCCCGGCAAAACGACCTTTAAGCGATTATTACTTTTAGCCGGTAGTGAAGTTTTTATTTCTGAAAATAAAGTGAATGGAATATATACAAAATTATATCCTTTAAGAAAATCCGGATTTTCATTTGTAATATATTGAAATAAAAAATCTTCAACAGCAATATATGTGACTTTTTTTAATATTTTCTTTTTAATAATTCTTTCATAATATGTCCATGGAGTTCGAAATTTTGGACGGAACCAGAAATTAAGATTATGAACAGTAAATAATATTTCACCTTTTAATGAATTAATTAGTTTATAAAATTCCTTAAAACACTTGAAAATTGGATTAATTGAAATAATATCCACTTTTTTATCATTAAGTATTTTTGAAATTGTGGAAATATTATTTCCTAAATCAGTTTCTTCAATAATTATAAATTCTCCATCTGTTAATTCCGGAGAATAAACTATCATTGATTTATGAATTTCATTTGAAACAATAAAAAGTTTTTCATACCCGTTAAAAAGTTCGGAAATTGTCAGGGCATATTGAAAATGATCAAAATCAATAATTGCAACTATCATTTTTTTGATAATAATTTACAAAAATAACACTTTCTTTTATAGATGGGGGATTTAAATTAAATGAATAGTCCCATTATGTCTAATATTATATAGAAACATAGAAAATCAATTTATTACCCATCTCAATATTTAACGGGACAAAAAGGAGTAAATTGATTTTTTTTCCATCCAACAGCTTTTGTATACAAATACATATATGCGTTTTATAATAGAAAATATTTGAATAATCAAATTAATTATTTATGCCTGTTTGCCCTGTCTTTTATTATCAGATTTTTAAATCGGATAATATCCTCTTTATTAATAATTAATAATGATTTGATGGAAACTTTATATTTTTTAAAAATTAAGTAAAAGAAAATTGCACATAAGATAAAATATGAGATAGTATTTACCCATGCACCTCCAATAATTCCATAATCAGGAACTACTAAAAAACTCATTATTATTAATAATGTCAGTACAGTTATATAAGCCATTGAATTAGTCCAGTTTTTATTCATTGCACCAAAAAAATGTCCAAAAACCTGGGCCTGTGAAAGAAAAATTGTTCCAAGGGCTAATATATTAAATGGAATCACAGATGGAGTAAAAATACTTCCATAAAATAATGGAATGACCCAGGAAGAAATCATAACCAAAAAGCCGGTAATAAAAACAATAATATAAAGATTTACCTTAAAAGCAATTATAAAATCCTTTATTGCAATATTGACATCTTTTTGTGATGAAAAATGAGAAAACATAACAATATTTAATGACATTGTTACCATTAACGTCATTTGGGAAAAACCAAGAGCCAGTGAAAAATATCCAAGTTGTTCAGAGGAATGATAATAATTTATTATCCAGATTATAAAACGATAATTGAAAAAATTAATTAGAATGGATATGTATGATGGAATTAAAAAATGCGACAAAGTACCAACATCTTCTTTCAAGGAAAATTTAACAATTTTGATAGATTTAATATTGTTTTTGAAAAGAATAAAATAAAGCCCTGAATTAATAAATAATATCCCAAGGGTAAATAATAAAACCTCCCTAATTCCAACAAACAAATACCTGTTTTGAGCAAGATAAAATAATGAAGTAAAAACGAAGAAATTTATAATTGCATTAATCAATGAAACAAGATTTATATATGCGAATTTCTTTTTACCTTGTAAAAAACCAATAAAAACACTATTGAGAACAGCAAGAAAAAAAGAAATAAGTAACCATCCTCTATAAAATAAAGAAGAGTAACCTTTTTCGAAAAATATTTCATCAAATGGAAGGGGTAAAAATAATAATCCGGCACATATTATAGTAACAATAACAAGAGATGCCAATGAAATACTCCATAATTTTGAAGCCATTATCTTCCCACTGGATACAAAATACTGCAATCCTCCGGAAAGATTCATTCCAAGGAACATAACTAAAAGTTGCATATTTGCAATAAACAAAGTGTATATTCCTTTACCTTCCGGGCCTAATTGCCTGGTCATATAAATTCCTGCTGCAATTCCTAAAATATAATTTGGAATTTGGACAAAAAATGAATAAAAAATATTTTTAGATACGCCTTGCATTTATACCAATGTAAAAAATTGAAACAAAAGTAGTATTTTTGTATAAAAAATACAGATGCGCTGGTATATACTATGTTTCTTTTTATTTTGTTTACTTGAAGGATTTACGCAAGAATTGTCTTTGATTGCCCCCGACAACCAAACAATTACGTCAGACAGTGTTCTTTCGTTCACTTGGAACCATGATATTAATAGTAATTATTATCAATTGCAAATCTCTCAGGATAGTACTTTTACTAGTATTCAATCAGATTATCAAAACATTACAACTTCAACTCTCACAATTGATAGTTTTTATACCCCTAATCTGTATTATTGGAGAATCAGATCCTATGATGGAACAATTTATAGCAATTGGTCAAATGAGAGATGGTTTCGAGTTTTTAATCCTAACGTTAGTCCATGTATCGCTTTATGGTTAGGTGCCGATAGTGGAATTGTATTTGAATCCGGAAAAATTAAAGAATGGCATGATATAAGCCCAAATCAAAATCACATGACACAAACTGACACATTACTGCAACCTCAATGGACAGATAGTGTATTAAATAACAAACCTGCCGTAACCTTTTCGACCGCATTAGATTATATGAATTTTACCGATACTATAGATACTTTAGGGGTTACATTGTTTACTGTTTTAAAAAATACACGGATTGATGGAAGCTCTTTTTTAGGCTCTTTACAATATTTTTTCGCTCCGGGATTATTTGTTCACCCCAATCATTCTACATTTCGATTTAAAGGCAATAGAGATATAAATGTTAATTATCCCTATCATTTTAATTTTTCTTTAATAACCATGAAATATGATACTGCGCAATATGGAGACTATTGGCAATCCTATTATGCAACCATAAAACACAATCAAATTTTATCAGATTCTTTGTCAATGTATGGATATCATTTTTCATTAAACTGGATTGGGACAACGGATTATTATGGTTCTCAAGAACCTTGCGAAGGTTATTTATTAGAAGTAATTATTTATTATTCGCCTTTAAATGATAGTATTATCAATATTGTTGAGCAATACCTCCGCTACAAATATGCTCCACCGGTTAATCTCGGATACGACATATATATTCCTTATGGTTTTTGTGATACTGTAATTTCAGCTAACTCTGTTTTTTTTAATTATATTTGGAATTCAGGGAACATTAATGATACTCTTCCATATTTAACAGTAAATAAGTCAGGATTATATTCAGTAACAGTTACAGATATATTTGGCTTTGAATCTTCAGATGCAATAATGGTATATTATAATATACCAAATCAGATTTCTGACACTACCATCTGCTTTGGCGATACAATATACTGGAACACAAACCTAAATCATGATTATAATTTCCTCTGGTCAACCGGATCGAATGACTCATTGATTGCAATTTATGAGGCGGGAGATTATTATGTCCAAGTTTCTGATTCCTTAGATAATTGTTTCTTTTATACAGATACAATTACGGTTATTATAGATTCTTTTCCAATAAACGCTACGCTTGGCCCAGATACTGAACTTTGTTCAGGGAACTCAATTACTCTGCAAACTGGTTTTGCAGAAACATTCCTCTGGTCAACAGGTGATACCACCGAATTTATAACTATTGATACTGCCGGTGAGTATTCGGTAATTGTTGAAGATTATCTGGGGTGCAGTAAATCAGATACTATTTCTGTAACTATAAAAGGTCTTGCTCCTATTCCGGGATTTATAAATAGTACAACCTGTTACGGCGATTCAACTCATTTTACAGATGTATCTTATACAAATGATGGTAGCAATATTATCTCATGGAACTGGGATTTTGGAGATCTTACAGGTTCAATACTGCAGTATCCTGTTAAAATATTCAACAATACAGGATTATACACTATCAGCCTCACAATTGAAACGGATAGTGGATGTTTTAATACAATTATTGATACAATAAGAGTTTATCCATTACCTGTTGCAGGATTTTATCAAAACGGCTTCTGTGAAAATACTAATATTCAGTTTTTTGATACTTCAAATTGTTCATCAGGAACTATTATTTCATGGGACTGGAATTTTGGGAATTCACAATCCGCAATGATTCAAAATCCAATTACACAGTACATTAACGAAGGTGATTATGTTGTGAATCTTGTCATTTATTCTAATATAGGTTGTACTGATTCAATAGATAAAAATATATCCATATTAAATTCACCCACAGCATATTTCAGTTATTCAAAAGCATGTTCAAATGCACCGATGTATTTTTATGATCAATCTGATGTTAATATAATTAATACTGTTTCTCAATGGAATTGGGACTTTGGAAATGGTTTGCAATCGATAGACCAAAATCCGGAATGCATATATCCCGATTATGGTTTAGATACTGTTTCACTGGTTATTCGATCATTAAATGGATGCACTGATAGTATATCAGAAACTATATATATCAATCCTGGTCCGGTTGCATATTTTACCGACTCTGTTTCCTGTAATAAAAACATTTATATTTTTAGCGATGAATCGACAATTGATGCAGGAAATATTATATCACACAACTGGTTAATAAATGATGAGATAACTCTTGCCGGAACAAATCCTGAATATTTGTTCAATATTTCAGGCCAATATTCAATAAAACTTGAAGTAATATCAGACTCGCTTTGTAATGATTCAGTTATCAGGAATTTTACTGTTTATGATCTGCCAGATGCTGATTTTTCATATAATCCATATTATGGCATCATTTTACATCCAATACAGTTCACTTCAGTAAATTCAGATAATAGTTTTTCATGGGATTTCGGTGATGGATTTACCAGCGAAGAACTTTCTCCGGTTCATACATATCTTGACAGTGGACTATTCACCATTATTCATTATTCCATTGACGAAAACGGATGTAAAGATTCTCTTTCTATGCAAATCTCTGTTTTAATCCCCGATTGTGATATTCTGGTTGTAAATGTAGCCAGCAACATAAATAACAATTATATGTCAGTTTGTGCAGACATCGCAAACTTTGGAAATATCCCGGTAACTAATCTTGAATTATATGTTCATCTTAATAATGAATCTATGATCAAAGAAAACTGGACAGGTTTACTTTTAGCAGGTTCTGTTTTTAATTATTGTTTTACTGGCAAATATAAAATTGATCCTGAATTTCCTCCTGAATTTTTATGCGTTACTGCCTATCCTACAGAATATACTGATATCAATCCGGTTAATAATGAATTTTGCATAAGTGACAATAATGATTTTACATTTTTTGATCCATATCCAAATCCTGCACAAACTGTTTTGTATTTTTCAGTAATAATACCAGAAAGCGGCAATTTCTTATATTCTGTTTATGATAAAATCGGTAAACTTGTTGAAGAACATTCTATTACAGGAATTTCTTCCGGATATAATAAGTTTATGATAAATCTTGAAAAATACCGAAAGGGGACCTATTCCATTACCGTAGAATACAAAGATCAGATTAAGTCTAAACAATTTATAGTGAATTAACATAATGACCGAACTTGTTTTTGCAACAAACAATCTTCATAAAATAGAAGAGATTTCATCATTGTTGAAAGAAAATATCAAAATTTTAAACCTTAATGACATCGGGTGCTTTGATTCACTTCCTGAAAATCAATCTACACTCGAAGGAAATGCTTCAGAAAAATCATGGTATGTATATGATAATTATAAACATAATTGTTTTGCTGATGATACCGGATTGGAAGTTGAAGCTCTTAATAATGAACCGGGAGTTTTTTCTGCAAGATATGCAGGTCCGGAAAATGATTCTGAAGCCAATATCAAAAAGGTACTGACAAAGCTCAAAAGAAAATCTAATCGAAAAGCCAGATTCAGAACTGTTATATCATTAATTATTGATGATCAGGAAATTTTTTTTGAAGGTCTTGTAACCGGAACAATTATTAATGAAAAAAGGGGGTTTTCTGGTTTTGGCTACGATCCTGTTTTCTTACCCGATGGTTATAATCAGACTTTTGCTGAAATGGATTTAGATATTAAAAATACAATAAGTCATCGCGCATTGGCAATAACTAAACTGGTGAAATTTTTATCATCCGCTATTAATGATTAATATTTTTCTTAATTTCTTATGACAATATTTAAGCGATATTTCAGTTTTGTTTATTAATATTGTTGAATTAAATGACGTGTAATGAAACATTCGTTTTTAGTATTTATTATCTTTTTAATTATCCATCTTATAAATGCACAAATTGCTGTAGGTGAATGGAGAGATCATTTAGCTTACAACAAGGCCATCAGAGTTGTTGAGGTTGGTGATAAAATTTATTGTGCAACAGAAACAGCAGTATTTTATCTGAATACACAGGATAACAGTTTGACAAAATTATCAAAAGTTAATGGTCTTTCAGATATTGGTGTCAGTTCTATTGCATACAGTCAGGCAAACGATATATTAATAATTACATATACTAATGCAAATATTGATATGATCAGTAATAATACGATTTATAATATTTCTGATATTAAAAGAAAACAAATAATCGGGAACAAAACAATCAACAATATTTTAATCATTGATAATCTTGCTTATTTATCATGTGGTTTTGGAATTGTTGTTGTTGACATCATCAATAAAGAAATAAAAGATACTTATTATATTGGAGATCAAGGATCATTAATAAATGTCTATGAACTGACATCTGATGGACAATATTTTTATGCAGCCACTGAACAGGGTATTTATAAGGCATTGAAATCAAGTCCTTATCTGGTTAATTATGAGTTTTGGGACAGAATGGAAGACATTCCCCATTATGATAAAAAAATAAATACAATTAAATATTTTAATGGTAATATATATTTCAATTACGATAGTGATGTATCAGGAGGAGACAGACTTTATGGATATAAAACAGGTAGTGTCTGGCGTCTTGATTCATTGGCCTACGCATATTCCGAAAATATATTTTCAATTGAAGTAACCAACAATCATTTAGTGGTTTGCACTAATTATCTTGTTGCAATATACAACAACGATGAATCCAGAAAAGAATTGTATATGAATTACGCAAATGGAAATTCGAAGCCCAGACATGCCATATATGACAAATATCTTAATCTATGGGTAGCAGATAATGAATATGGCTTAATAAGAAAAGGAGAATCTACAATTGAATGCATTTTCCCAAACGGACCTGAGGGAAATGGTAGCTGGAATATGTCTGTGAGTAATGGAGACTTGTGGGTTGTAACGGGTGCAGTTGACGGTTCATGGACAAATAAATGGGCCTCTGCTATTATATACCGATTTAATAATGAAACATGGAGTACATATTCGAAAAAAAACATTCCTGCATTTGATAGCATAAGAGACCTTGTCAATATTCTTGTATCTCCTTTAAATTCTAGTATTGTTTATGTTGCTTCATATTTTAATGGTTTAATTGAATTTAAAAACGGGTCAATTTCAAATATTTTTAACTCTCAAAACAGTACGATTGAACCTATTCTGCCTGGAACAACCATCAGAATTTATGGTCTTGATATGGATGAATCCGGTAATGTTTGGGTAACCAACTCAATGGCTCAAAGACCATTTTCTGTTTTGACACCTGATGGACAATGGTTCAGCCTGCCTTATGGAAGTTTTTTTGATAATAGTTTTATTGGTGAAATTTTAATTACACAAAATAATCATAAATGGGTTTTACTACCAAGAGGAAAAGGCTTGTTTGCTTTTGATGATAAAGGAACATTTGATAATTCAAATGATGATGATTATCTTGCATTTAGTGTTCTTGATGAAAATGGAAAAATTTTAACAAACGAGTTATATTCAATTGCCAAAGATCTTAATGGAACCATTTGGCTTGGTACCAACATGGGTATTTTAGTATATTATCATCCGGAAAATGTATTTGAAGGAACAGATTTTTATGCACAGCAAATAATTATTCAGATGGACGGAACCACACAGTATTTACTTGAAACCGAAACAATAACAGCAATCGAAGTTGATGGTGCCAACAGAAAATGGATAGGAACCCAAAGTGGAGGAGTTTTTTTAATGTCTGAAGATGGTACACAGCAAATATATAATTTCAATAAAGATAATAGTCCTTTGTTGTCAAACACGATTAAATGTATTGCTATTGATCAGATCAGCGGAGAAGTTTTTTTTGGTACAGATAAAGGAATAATATCTTATAGGGGTTCTGCAACAAATGGTGATCCTGATTTTACCAATGTATATGTTTTCCCAAATCCAGTTAAAAATAATTATACCGGATTAATAACTGTGACTGGCCTGGTTGCTAATGTAAATGTAAAATTTACAGATATCAGTGGAAATATTGTTTATGAGACAACTGCCTTGGGTGGTCAGGCAATATGGGATGGAAATGATTTTAGCGGAAATCGAGTACAGACAGGAGTATATCTGGTTTTTTGTACTAACGAAGACGGATCAAAAACCCATGTAACAAAACTTTTATTAATAAATTAAATAATGCAGCAAAAACTTGAAGGTATAATATTATCCTCAACAAAAATTTCTGATTCTGTTAGGATAATTAATATATATACAAATCTCTGCGGGAGGAAAAGCTGTTTTTTACGATCTTCATCCAATAAAAAATCAAAACATATATCAAATTTTATACATGCATTAAGTATTATTAATTTTGAGTGTGACATCAGGATCAACAGAGAAATAAGTTACATTAATGAAATATCATTAAACTACTTTTATGAAACAATCACTATTAATCCATATAAAAGCTCAATCGCATTTTTTCTGGCAGAAATTATTGATAAAACTTTACGTGAAGAAGAAAAAAATCAGGAAATGTATTCATTTCTCACAAGTCAACTTGTAGCATTTGATCAGATCAAAGAAAATATTTCCATCTTTCATCTGGCATTTTTAGTTAAATACTCGAAATATCTTGGAATTATGCCTGATATTATATATAGTGGCAATAATTATTTGGATCAAAGTCAGTTCTTCACTCAAGATCAAGCTTATCTGATTGAACTTTTTAAAAACCTGAATTATAACAATATTTCTGAAATAAAAATTACATGGCAAGACAGAATTGTCTTTTTAGAAAAAATAATTCTTTATTATAAAATTAAATTCGATATTGCAGAATTTAAAACGCATACTATTTTAAAAGAGATGTTTACTCAATTGTCAGAATAATAAAAATTTTAGTTGAATTCATTAGTATCGTTGAGGATTCCATAAATTGAATGAGTCCTTATCGCTATCTTTATCAAAATATAAAATTTTTACCAAGAGAGTATTGATTTCACAAAAATTTATGTAGGTTTGCTATAGTTTTATTAATCTTAATAATGCTATACAGAATTTTGAATAAATTATCCCTTTTTATCTTCTTGATTTTATTGTTTATTCTTGTTAATCAAACAAAAAGTTCTAATGTTTTTTCTATAAAAGATTCATTGGAAAACGCATTATCGCAAATAGAAAACGACTCTCTTAAAGTTGAATATCTTAATAAGCTCTGCTGGGATTTCCGAAATAAAGATCCTGAATTTTCAGTAAAAGTCGGAAAAAAAGCAATAGAAATCGGTACATCCTGCGGTTACTCTGATGAAATGCTTAAAGCAATGAGTTTTACCGGAGTTGCCTATAGAAATCAGGGGAACTACCCTGAAGCTTTTCGCTATTTTTTTGATCACCTTGAAGCTTCAAAAAAATTAGGAAATTTAGAACAACAGGGTTACGCTAATATTAATATAGGGAATTTATATATATATCAAGGAAAAGCCGATGATGCCATTATTATGTTAAGCGATGCACTGAAAATAACTCAGGATTTGAAAAATGACAACATGTCGGCATATACAATGCTTAACATCGGTCGTGCATTTTTATTAAAAAAAGACTACACCAAAGCTCTTGATTTTTTTACTCAGGCATTTGATTTCAGAAAAATTCAAAATGATCTTGACGGACAGGGAATTTGCCATAAATATAAGGGAGATACATATTTTGAGATGGGAGAATTTGATAAGGCTTACGATGAATACCACAATGCTCTTAACATTGTCAGACTGGATAAAGATCAGGATTTATATTCCGACTTGTTGAACCGGTTAGCACATATTTATCTTGAAAAAAATCAACTAAAAAAAGCTCTTTTAACTGCCAAACAAAGTTTTATTATCGGATCAGATATCGGGGCAAAATTAAGAATTAAAGAATCTGCCCAGACAATTTCATTAATTTATCAAAAAACCGGAGATTATAAAAAAGCTTATGAATATCAATCAGTTTATATCGACTATAAAGACAGCCTGTTTAACGATGATGTAAGCAACAGAATAGCAGATATCAAATTTGAGATCGAAAGACAAAAAAAACAGGTTGAATATGAATTGGAGCAACAAAAAAAACAATCCGAAATAAATTTATTAACAGAACAGAAAAGTAAGCAACGTGCTATTAATACTGGACTAATTGTATTTCTGTTTTTAGTTGCATTATTGGTTGTTCTGATGTTCCGAACAAACCGCATTAGAAAAAAAACAAACCGGTTACTTATTATGCAGAAAAATGAGATCCAGGTCAAAAATGATGAATTGCAATATGCAAATATTGAAATTCAAAAAAGAACAGACGAAATTCTATTGCAAAAAGAAGAAATTGAAGCCCAACATGATGAGATTTCTGCACAAAGGGATCTGGCAAATGAACAACGAGATCTTATAACTGAAAAAAATAATGAAATCAAAGATAGTATAAGGTATGCCAAGAGAATACAAAACGCAATACTTCCACGGGAAGAATTGCTCAAAGAACATGTCAATGACTTTTTTATCATATTTAAACCCAGGGATATTGTAAGTGGAGATTTTTACTGGTACACAATAATTGAAAATCATTTGATAATCGCCGCAGCCGATTGCACAGGTCATGGTGTACCCGGGGCTTTTATGAGTATGCTTGGAACAGCCTTTTTAAAGGAAATTATTGTTAATGAATACGTAACTCATCCAGGAGTAATTTTACGAAAACTTCGGAAAGAAATTATCAAATCTCTTCAACAACAGGGAGAAGCCGGGGAACAAAAAGATGGTATGGATATTTCTTTGTGCAGTATTAATTTAGAAACTATGGTCTGCCAGTTTTCAGGAGCCAATAACCCATTATATATTGTATCGAAAAATATAAACATCCCTGATAGCGATTTCAAAAAAGTATATTCAGATCCTGAAACAAATCTTGAATTAATCGAAATAAAAGGAGATAAGATGCCTATCGCCATTTATATCAAAATGGACAGATTTACAACACACGAATTTCAACTTAGTAAAGGTGACAAATTATACATGTTTAGTGATGGGTATCCTGATCAGTTTGGCGGTCCACTTGGGAAAAAACTTAAATATTTACAATTCAAAAAAATACTTTTGGCAAATTCTGAAAAACCAATGGATGAACAGAAACTGGAACTTGATAATGCTTTTATCAATTGGATTGAATCAAAAAATCCAACAGGTCTGCCATATGAACAGGTAGATGATATTGTAATATTGGGTATTGAAATTTAATATTCTATCATATTAGTTCAGACTTTTGTAAGTTTAAATATTTATTATAAATTACATTTTTTTAAACTTGCTAATATGTTTAGATTTCTGTTTTTAATTCTTTGTTTATTCTTATTTGTTTTTCAGACAATTGGTCAGAATAAATATATCGACAGTTTGAAAACCGAACTCGGCAAAAATATCCACGATACAGCAAAAATCTGGATTTGTGAAAATATTGCCCTTGGATTTAAAGGGAGCCAATCGGACTCATCGCTAACATGGTTATATAAAGGTCTCGAAATAAACAAAAAAGCCGGAATTTCTGAAATTCTAAAAGCAAAATTTACTGCTTATTTATACTTTGATATAGGTTCTATATATTCCAGAAAAAAGGAGTACGATCTGGCAATAGACTATAATCTGGAAGCATTGAAAAACTTTAAAAAAATAGGGAGATTTGATGAGGTTGCTAATTGCTACATCAACTGCGGTTTTTGTGAAATGAATAAGGAAAATCTAGATAATGCCTCCGGGTATTTTAATAAAGTAATTGAAATTTATAATAATATTAATGATTCAGTTGGAATGTCTGTTGTTTTAATCAATCTCGGATCAATATATTTAATGAAAGGAGAATATAATGAAGCTTTAACAGTTTTTCAAAAGTCATTAAAAATTAAGGAAAAATTAAAGGACAATAAAGGAGTTGCAAATGTATTAATGAATATAGGCTCGACACATAAAGCGTTTGATAATTATAAACAGGCTCTGGATTACTATTATATTGCCCTTGAAAAATATGTTTCGCTTGGTGATCTAAATGGTCAGGCAAAATGTTATAATAATCTTGCTCTGACTTATAGATCATTAAATAATTTGGATGCTTCAGTTCAAAATTATAATAATGCAGTTGAATGTTATAAGAAAAGCGGTAACGAAAAGGGTTTGAATGATATTTTAATAAATCTTGGCAATACTTACTATTCTCAGAAAAAATATGATGATGCATACGAATGCTATCAAAAGCATCTTGAAAATTCACTGAAAAATAACGAGGAAATCTCTGTTGCCAAAGCACATAATAATATTGGTGCTGTAGAAAAAGAGAGAAAAAATTACAAAAATGCTATTTTTCACCTGGATGAAAGTTTTAAAATTTTCGAGAAAAATGATCTTTTACCCGGGCAAATAAGTAGCTGTTTTAGCTTAGCAGAAGTTTATGATGAAATGGGCGACTACAAAACCTCTATTGATAAATATAAAAAGTTTAAAAAACTTCAGGACAGCTTATTTGTAATTGAGAAAGAAAAAGAAGCTACCGAACTAGAAGCTAGATATCAGAACGAGAAAAAGGCACAACAAATAGAACTTCAGAATATTCAGTTGCTTCAAAATAAAACAGAAATGGAAAGACAGGCTGAAGTTTCGCAAAGACAGAAATTCCAAAGAAATGCTTCTTTTATAGGTCTTTTTCTGGTTTTAATTGTCGGACTGTTAATCTTTTTAGGATATCGTCAAAAGAAAAAATCAAATGAATTATTGATAAAACAAAATCATGAAATCCAAAAACAAAGTCATGAATTACGTGAGCTAAACGAAGAGTTGACTCAGAAAAATGAAGAGATTTCTGCACAACGTGATGAAATTGAAGCTCAAAGGAATACGGTTACTGATCAAAAACATGAAATTGAAAACATTTATAATGAATTGATGGATAGTATTAAATATGCTTTACGCATACAAAATGCCGTTCTTCCTTCAGAAAATTATTTTAATATTTTATTTGATAAATATTTTGTGTTCTTTAAACCTCTTGAAATTGTGTCGGGAGATTTTTACTGGGCAACACAAATAGATCAATATACTCTTTTTTGCGTAGCCGATTGCACAGGTCATGGTGTACCCGGGGCTTTTATGAGTATGCTGGGAATATCCATATTAAACGAAATTGTCAGGAAAAAGGAGGTTACCAATGCTGCAGAAGTACTAAATGAATTACGAAAAAATATTATCCATTCACTTAATCAAAAAGGAATATCAGAGGATCTGGCTATTTTTGAAAAAGACAGCTCAGTTCAGATAAAAAATGAATCCCATATATCATCAGTTTCAGTAAAAGACGGCATGGACATGGCTTTTTGTATTTATAATAAAGACACAAATGTTCTTGAATATGCAGGAGCATATAATCCATGCTGTATAATACAGCTAAATTCCGAAACCGGCGAAAAAGAACTCATTGAACTAAAACCTGAAAAAATGCCAATAGGCTTACACTATAAAACTGACGCTTTTACAAATAAAACCATCAGGCTTCAAAAAGATTCAATAATATACCTTTTTAGTGACGGATTCCCTGATCAATTTGGAGGTAAAGATGAAAAAAGCCTTAAAACAGGAGGAAGAAAGTACTTAATTAAAAATTTCAAGGAATTATTATTGTCTGTTTCAGAAGAGCCTATGAATGAACAAAAAGCTATATTAGAAAAAACATTTATTGATTGGAGGGGTGATTTTAAACAGACTGATGATGTAACAGTTGTAGGATTAGAATTTTAAATATCTAAGTCTTCAGTCTCTATTTATATCCTTTAAAGGTTTAAAATTTATTTTTTCTGGTGTGAATTCATGACTCCCAAAAAAGATAGAGATTAGAGAAAGACTAATAGCCGCCATTATAAAATACTGCGATTTTATGGCGAGTGATGTACTGATAAAAGTAATAGTTGTAACAAGAATCAATATTAATGTTCCTGCAATCCTTACTGAATTAATGGAAGTATCAAAATTTCACTATGTTATAAAACTTTCCGCAAAACCTATATAATAAAAGCTTTCACTAAAAGGCAATTTGACTAAGAGAACAAATATTCAGAAATTTACATAAACAAACAATTAATCGTCAGTGGGTCTTAAGTGCCCATTAGTGAAAATTTATATAAATACACGATAAATTAGAGGGGATTTGCAAAGAGATAATAAAAAAATGTAATCAAAAATTTACTGCAAAGTATTTTTTTTGACTGTAAAATGATTATTTTGCCTGATAAAATTTATATGCCATTTTTATCATAATTTAAAATGGGAAAAATATTATTTGTTTTTTTGCTATCTGTTTCATGTTTTGTTTCTGCTCAGAAAATTGTGACATTGGGGCAAGACGTTACAGCAGAAGTTAATGAAGAGCTTTTTATTCTATCAAATCCAGAGACAATTTCAGGTCCAGCAGATGCATATCGGCAATTTAAGAGTGACAATTATCGTATGTTTTCAGAATCCGAAAATTCACTCAATACAGACTCAGGAACATATTGGATAGGCCTGAGACTATCTATAGATTCCACAGGTATTGAAAATTTTATTGCAGAAATTTCCTCAATAGATTCTGTTAACATTTATGTTTTTTCGGATGATTCTCTTTTATACACATCTTTTATTTGTAAAAATATTTCTGTTGATAATCGTCAGATTAAAATTGCCTTTACTCAATTTGTTCCTCTTATTTTGAATTCAAAAAAAGAAATTTTATTGATATTGAAACTAAGTTTTTTTAAAGAAAATAATTTCCTGAACGAATTTAAAATTAAATTCTATGAAACTCATTCATTTTATAAATTAAGAATCAACGAGAGATATTTTCAGGGAATCTTTATAGGAATTATAATCATTATGATTCTTTTTAATCTTTTTCTGTTTCTGTCTGTAAAACACAAAAGTTATCTGTACTATATATTAATGTTGGTCGGTTGCGGAGCAATCTGGATAAATAACTACAAATTTCATTACGAGTATTTATTAAGCGGCCATCCATTAAATACTGTAAACGATATTGGAATGTTGATTTCCAGTTTTTTTGGAATATTTCTTATTTTATTTACTCAGAATTTCCTTGAAACTAAAATCAGACACAAAAAATGGCATTTTGTTTTCAATTTAGTTATTGTTTTGTTGATTTTGCTTCCTGTAGCTAATTATTTTTTCCATCAGTTTTATAATATTTTCAGATCCATTTCATTTTCTTCTGGACTAATTGTTTTTTTAATGATTTTTATTCTTTCAATAATTTCTCTCAGAAAAAAATTCAGACCTGCGAGATATTTTTTTCTTGCAAATGTATTATTTTGCATAGGTGCAATAATTTTTATTCTTGGAGCTTTAGGCATTATTGGGATTAACTGGTTTGTGATCAATAGTATGCAGGCCGGCACTATTTTTCAAATTGCATTATTTTCTTTTGCTCTTGCCGACAGAATAAATATCTTGAAACACGAAAACGAAGCCAGTCAGCTGAAAATCATTAAACAACTTGAAGAAAACGAAGCACTGAAAGACAAAGTAAATCGCGAACTCGAACAAAAAGTAAAAGAACGTACTATTGAAATTTCACAGCAAAAAGAAGAAATTGAGACACAGCGTGATGAAATAGAAGCTCAACGCGATATGGTAATCAGACAAAAAGATCAAATTGAAGAAATTCACGAAGAACTTACTTCCAGTATCAGGTATGCAAAAAGGATTCAATCGGCGGTTTTACCTTCTTCTGATCAAATGGCAGAAATCCTAGGCGACCATTTTGTGTTTTTTGCTCCAAGAGACATTGTTTCAGGTGATTTTTACTGGGCAACAAAACTTAAAAAATGGATAATTTTTTGCGTTGCCGATTGCACCGGTCATGGAGTGCCTGGTGCATTTATGAGTATGCTGGGAATTACATTTTTAAATGAAATTGTCCGCAAGGAAGAAATTACTAATGCAGCCGATGTATTAAATCAGTTGAGAAAAAGTGTGGTTGCATCATTAAAACAACAAGGACGAAGTATGGAACAAAAAGACGGTATGGATATTTCTTTTTGCGTAATCGATACTAAAACCAATATTTTGCAATTTGCCGGAGCCAATAATCAGATTTATTTAGTCAGGAGGCAACAGTCGGAAGTTGCAGTTGGCAGTGAAATGCACAATCTGCAGACTACTACTGCTGACTATCGGCTAATTGAAATAAAGGGTGACAAAATGCCAATAGCCATTCACGAACGCATGACTCCGTTTACTTTGCATGAACATGAACTGGAAAAAGAAGATAGTTTATATCTGGTTACAGATGGCTTTTCAGATCAGTTCGGGGGCACAGAAAAGAAAAAATATTCTCGAAAATCCTTGAAAAATCTTATTCTAAAACACTGTGACAAACCAATGTTTGTTCAAAAACAAATTTTCAGTAAAACTTTATCAGAATGGATGGGCGATTCTCCTCAAATTGACGATATTACATTGATGGGTATCAAACTCTGATTTCTTTATTTTTAACTTTTTAGTCGGTTTTACTAGCTGTTGTTCAAAATTTTGTAACTTATACTAAATCATTTCATCACATGAAACCCTCATCCTTAAAGAAATTTAAAATAAAAAATGCAAAAAAATAAGGATATAAATAATAAGACCTAGGAAATCACTCGACTTCGCTCAAGATTAATCTCAGTTCACTATAGTTCTTGAAATTATCGTCTCACTGATTTAAATGACAAGGCCCCCGGATTACCGAGAGCCTATCATCAATCAAAACTACCGGATATAAGTACCCAGATAGTTTCTTGAAAAAGTTTATTTTGTTTCTACCTTACTAATTGCCACAATTGATTCTGTAGTTATTGTTGTGATTCCTGACATGTAATTTGATGAGGTCTGCTTTTTTACTGCATTGCCCGAAGCATACAGATAGTTATTGTCGTGGCTGATTGCCAGACCTCCCGGCAGATTCACTTCTACTTTGGTAGAGGACCAGAAATCTGATTTATCGGCATCGTTGACCCAAACTACATTTCCGGCACTATCGAATTTTGCGAGAAATGCCCCTCTTGCTTTTATACCATCAAAAGATGCTTTTTTCAAACCAATTACGGCCGACATATACGTATTCCCTTCATTATCACAAACCAAGCCGGTAATTGCTGCCGCTGATTTGTCAGAGTCGGCATTTTTTACCCACTGTACTTTTCCATCGGGATTTAGTTTGGCGACAAAGATATTTCCAACTTTAAGATCACCCAAAGCGGCGTCTGTATTTACTGTTATATCATCGAATTTTGCACCATCATAATGAATTCCGGCAAAATAAACATTATTGCTTTTATCCACACAGATAAAATCGCCCATCTCCAAATCAACAGCCATTCCATTATAAGTTATTCCATCGGCTCCAAATAGCTTAAGCCATTGAGTTTCTCCTTTGCTGTTAATTTTCTTCACAACAATATCTCTCAATCCTTTTGCAGATACAGCCTGTCCATTCATGCTGGTAGTGCCCGTTATACCTCCCGTTAAATAAACATTCATATCATTGTCAACAGCCATATCATTGTAATAAATATTAATGCCATCCACTATTTTCCACAGCAATTTCCCTTCAGGGGAAAGCATTATCAACACATTATGGTTTCCTGTATAAAACTCATTTCCTGAAATCTCAGTCTCTTCATAATATGCTTTCCCAAGAAATTGTTCTGCCTCTGGCAAGCTTTTATCCCATACCCATCCTTCGTACATACCCATTACCATTGCAGAAACATAAATATTTCCCTCATTGTCTGTCTTAACTGAGTTTGCATACGCAGTGCCTGTTGCTGCTGTATAATAATTTCCCCCATGTTTAACCCATTGAAAATCTCCAACGGTATTGTATTTGGCTATAAAAAATCCTGTTTTTCCTTTGGGTGATATTGTTGTTGTACCGCCAAAT
>JBDRPR010000174.1:0-2049 GCA_043826845.1 Bacteroidota bacterium | reverse complement strand
AAAATGAAAACAAAAATATTGATATTAGTTTTACTATTTCCAATTTATATTTTTTCTCAATGGGAAATAAAAAAAAGCTATAGTTTTAGTTATTATAATAAAATGTTTTTTTTTGATGATGTATGTTTTTTAAATCAAAATTATAATGTTTACTGTTCATCAGATAATGGAGAAAATTGGACTTTACGATCTGTTAATCCTGTTGAATTACAGACAGCATATTATAACAGGTTGTTTTATTATAAGCTAATCGAAGAAAATGTTTACGTTTCCTTAGACTCATGCCTGACATTCAATCCTTTAAACACAAGTTCGCTTGCTAAAGAAAATAAACTCTCACGCGGATTTATCCAGAATGATTATATAACTAACTTTAATAATACTATGATAATGACTGATCACGACAAGTATTTTGTTTCTTTCGATGACGGGTGGAACTGGTCTTATGACTATCTTCCAGATTATGGCATATACTATGGTGGTATGACAACTTCAAAAGTTTACCGAAGTGATAGCCATGTTTATATATGCTCAGAATTTTTAGACGAACCAAATTATACCCCTTATGGATATGTTTATGAATATGATGTATCTACAGATTCATTTACAACTATTTTTACAAATAAAGTATTCGATGCAATCGTTCTGGATAGCACCTTGTTAATTGCAAATCAACAATTAATCTCGTTGAATCTATATACTTTTCAATCCTCTGTTTTATATAACGGTGGTTATAATTATATATTTAGTATAGCTGAATACGGAGACACTGTTTATATGACAAAACGAAGTGCTCCATACAACAATGGGAAAGTGCTTAAATCTAATAAATCTGATCTGGTACAATGGGAAGATTTTAATGATGGTTTCAGTGCTGACCATGGAGACATAAGGGAATTGTATGTCTATAAGAACTACCTTTTTGCAGTCTCTGACAGTATATTGTACAGAAGGGAGTTGACCCCGTACATCGGAATTGAAGAAAAACTCAATAAAGATATAATCAGCATTTACCCTAATCCTGCTAATGCACATATACAGATAGTTATGAATAATGATCATTTTCCTGCTGATATTTCTCTTTACGACATTCATGGCAATTTAATTCTCTCTGAAAAATTAAACGAAAATGAGAGCCATATTGATGTTTCTGATATTGCACAGGGAGTATATCTTTTGAAAGTTGTTAGCGAAAAGCTTGTTTATTCTGATAAAGTAATTATTCAGCATTAACGTATAATATACAACAAAATAGTATTTCCATAAAAAATCCCTGCGGGGATTTTTTTTATAACTGACCGTTATCTATAAGAATTATTATTTCTTCAATATATTTATCCTCATGTTCAGCGTCAAATTCGGTTTTAAGATTTGAACCAAATAATCTGGCGACAGATTGCCACATAAAAGCGGTGAAATTACCTCTCAAGTCCTGAATTACCTGAAAAGTTGTATTATCAGTTTCTCTATCAATCAATTTAATAAGTAACCTGCCCTGACTGATCGTAAGTTCTTTTAATTCATTTTCAAACTTTGCTCTCAATTCATCATCTTTTCTCTTAAGATATTTTTTCCTTTCCTTTTCTGTTTCAATCGTAGGGAGTTCATTGTTTATATCAGAAAATATTTCACCTGCCATTCGGGCATAGGGCAAAACTTTTTTCAAATTTCTCACAAGCTTTCTGTATTTTGTTCTTTCTTTTTCATTTTTAAAAACACGTGGAGGAATAATTATTACCTGCCTCAATTCAATATATGCCAATGTATCTCCATTTTCAATAATGCAATTCACAAGATAGCCCTGACCATTTCCTAAAGGGATCTGACTATCGGCAGAAATTACCGAAGATAGGATTATTGTAAATATTAATATTATTTTGGTGATCATATTATGCATTTTCTCAAAATTCTCAATAATTATGCCTTTTATATTTCCTCTGTAATTGAAGCATCTCGCAGTAAGACTTAGGCAGCTTCAGTCTATTCACTGCTGTTAAACGTATTAAGAGCTCCACAAAGTCAATCTTCGATCCCTTCATAGTGTTTGCT
>JBDRPR010000173.1:0-5824 GCA_043826845.1 Bacteroidota bacterium | reverse complement strand
TTTAATAATATTTTTTAAAATATTGTACACATATAGTCAATCAACTTACCCTGCTTTCAATCAGAATTTAGTTGAAAACGGAAGTTTTGAAGATGGTCCTATTGGTGGAGGAAACGATTTGCCAACTTTAGCTCCCCCATGGCAAAATGTAAATGGGAGTGGGGGTGATAGAAATATAGTTTGTGATGAAAGGGAAACTGATAATTTTCTCAGTAGTTGTTTTGATCAAAATTATTATGATATTCCTTGTAATCGGTATGGTTATATATATTCATATAGTGACATAAGATATGTTGGATTAGAATTAAATAATTGGGGACAGTACAGAGGTGGTGCTGCTATTAAATTAATAGAGCCATTAAAAGCGTGTTTTAAATATAGAATTAAAGTTGCAGCAGTTCGTAGTAATGAAAGTGCGAATAATCCTCCCAAATTGGTTGTAAAATTGGGTAACTCTACTAATTGGGATGTTGCACCTTATGATATTATTTCAACAAAACCTTTTGGAGATTGGAGTACTTTTAGTAAAGATATTGATGGTATTGATGCAGAATATTTATTAATTCGTATAGGTTGTTATGATTGTGTTCCTATTGTTACACCAACATATAGATATATGTATATTGATAATATTGAAATAGAAAATTTAGGATTAAAAGAGTGTTGTCTTTATGATCTAAATGCAGAATTAACAAATAGTTCAATTACTAATGACCAAACTTTTGTTGTTGAACATGATATTATTTTTGGGCAAAACTGTATAGTTGAAGACAACGCCCATGTGTATGCACAAGCAGGAAATCAAATCAGATTTAAACATGGAACACATTTAGAAGCAGGTTCGTATGTTCATGCATACTTAGATAACTGTACATATAAGAATTCAAATCAAGATATAAATACAGTTTATAAATTTGCAGATAAAGAGGTTGACGACTACTTAGAACAAGGTTTGAAAATTGATTCTTTAATGGATTTGCAATTGTCAATTTACCCTAATCCAAATAATGGGAAATTTAAAGCAATAATAACGGGACATTTTAATGAAAATATTTCATTATCAATAACCAATATGCTTGGCGAAAAGATTTATAGTAAAACAAATATTATTTCAACTGAAATACCGATAAACATTTCTGATCAACCAAAAGGAATTTATTTCATAAAAATAATAACCGGTGATAAAGAGTTCAAGGAAAAAATTATTGTGAATTAAATTTTTTTCTCTGGGAAAGGATCACACCGGTAATAACAAGTAAAATCCCTATTACCTTTTGTAACGACATATCTTCTTTAATGATCATATAAGAAAAAAATGCAGTAAATACGGGAATTGTATTTGTAAAAACATTGGCTTTAGTTATTCCAATTTCTTTTATTGCTTTTGCATAAAATATAAACGCAACTGCAGAGGCAAATATTGAAAGTCCAAGAAAATTTATTATTAATTTACTGTCAAAATTTACTGCTCTGATCTCTTCTAAACCGTAAATCAACAACAAAGGAATGAGGTAAACAGAACTAATCAGGTTTTGTACAGTTATTATGGTGAATACATTATATTTTGCTGCCAGATTTTTAAGAAAAAAGTTATAGAATACTGCACAAAATACGGCACCAAATAAAAATGCCAATCCCAGAGGTTCAACAGCAAGAGAAAAATCATTAGTAATAATTACAAATAAAACTCCGGTAAATGATATTATTATACCGATTGTGTTGAGGATTGTTATTTTTTCCTTTATAAAAAATGCTGCAGCAAATGGAGTAATTAACGGAATCATTGCAATTATTACAGCAGCTGTTGTCGGGGAACTTAATTTTAATCCGTAGCTTTCAAACATGAAGTATAAACAAGGATCAATCAGGGCAAAAAGCAAAAATATTTTGAAATCTTTCAGATGAATTTTTTGTAATCTTTTCAGAATAAGTGAAAGCAATAACATGAAAATACTTGCAATCATAATTCGCAAAACAACAGTAGTTACAGGAGTAAAATAGTCATATACAAGTTTGAGTGATATATAAGAAATACCCCATATCAGCATCGATAAAACAATCAACACATAAACCATGGGGTAATTCTTTTTTGCTATCATGTTCAAACAGTGGTTATTTAATTTCTTCTATCTTTTCAACATAAATTACATTTCTTTCTGAAAGACCATATAGCAAGAAATCAACACAATCAGGATATTTTCCAATATTTTCAGGAACGGATATTCCTTTGTCTTTATACAAACCTCTTATAACCATACGAAGGGCCATTGTAGCTGTATAGCCGGTTGTTCTTGCCATACTATGTACATTATTTTCCTGATCATATTTATCGAACAGATCGTAAGTGTATCTAAGTTTTTTATTTGCTTTAACACCTTCAACAATTACGCGCATAACGGTGAAATCGAATTCTCCTTTCTTCAATTCCCATTTAGGGAAAAGTAATTTTGCAGTGAAATCCAGAGGTCTGATCTTTGTTCCGCTAATTTCAACGGGCTCCTGACTGAAAAAGCCGGTTTCACGGAAAATTTCCATAATTTTAATATGACCAGGATATCGTAATGTCTTTTCTTTAATATTGGGTGCTTTGATAGTGTCAGCTAACGATCTTATTCCATCGCTGTTAAATGCCTCAAGTGTTCCGACTCCCGGAAAATCTATATATTCAGGATCTGATAAAGCAGGTCGGACAACAAGTTTGCCGTTTTCAACATACCTGGCGGGCCTTGTGTATTCTTCAATAACATCAACCGGCGAAAACACAGCTTTATACTCAAAAGGCCATACTCTTACTTCAGGTAAACCTCCTACATAGGTTATGGCTGTTTCTGTTGAATCAAGCAAGTGATGAACATATCCTGTTAAAATATTACTCATTCCCGGAGCAACTCCACAGTCCATTATTGCCGTAACATTTTTCTTTTTTGCAAGTTTGTCAAGATCCATTGGATCTTCTGGAAAAAATGCAATATCAACAACGTCTTTACCTGCTTCAATTATAGAACGTAAAGTCTGATGACCCATAAAACCAGGTACTGCATTAATTACATAATCATAGTTTTTGACAAGATTTGTTACATCCGTCTCTTTGGAAAGGTCTTTCAATACCTTTTTTATTTTTTTATTTTTTATTTTGTCAAGATTTCGTTGATTAATATCAGCAATACTTACTTCAAAATCTTTTTCTTTGGCCAGATCTTCAGCCATTGGACCGCCAACAAGACCTGCACCTAATACAATTATTTTCATGTTGTAAAATCGAATTAATTATTAATTTATTAAAATTTAAAGGAAAAGAAATATGATTATAAACCATTGAATCTGTTCAGGTAGTGAATCAGTAAGTTTAATTCTTTATTCATGTCGTAAAGATATATATTTTTAGCTCTATGTCGAATAAGGTGGGTAATATTTATTTCGACATTAATTATTGATGTTATTAAAACAACACTCAATAAACAACACACAATGAACAATTAAAAAGTAGAAAATAAAATATATTGATTTAGAATATAGATTTATTGACTTTACAATAAAAATAAGTAATAACCTGAGTTCGGGATAAGGATTAATAATTTATACACCGTAAGGAGTTAAATATCAATAAAAACTATCAAATAGTTTACTGATTCTCCGTCAGGAGATAAACATTGTATAGTACGCTGATAACGCAGATGATTATGATTGTCGCAGATATAATCATATTTTATCATAACCAATCAGCGTTTCCGAAAGGAACTGCTTTCTATATCCAATTTTCCAGAATGAAAAATGTGAAATAGAATAAATGCTGTTTTTGTTAAAATATAGAATCCAAATCAGATCGCAAAAAACAAATAGCAATGCCAGCTTTTCCTTCTAACTTCATTATTTGAAATTGAGTGTTGAATGTTTAATTCCTATAATGAGCCGGCATTTAATAACTACCCAATACAAACAACATAGAGTCTGTTTTTTTAGCCTCATTGGTATGTAATTATACAGGTGCATCAAATTCTTATAATTATTATTCGGGACTTTCAATACTTATTGCCTTGCCTGATTCGTCCCATTCTATCTTTCTGATTACTTCACCATTTTTATAATTTCCCTCGAATCGTTTTTGACCGTTTTTATACCATGCAGTAAAAATTCCTTCTAAAACCCCATCAACATAATATCGTTCGAGCATAATTTTATTGTCATCATATCTCCAGGTTTCTTTACCATGAAGAACTCCATTTTGAAATTCATGGTCAAGATATTTTTTATTGTTTTCATTCCAGTATTCCCAATTTCCCGTTTCTTTATCATTTATTACCTTCCCCATTCTGTCAATAACCCCATTTTCTTTGTAGTAACACCATAACCCATTTCCCAATCCTTCAGAATATGTGCCTTTAACCTGGATTTGTCCGTTTTTATCCCACCATGTCCATATACTGTCCTGAACTCCATCAAAAAAATATCCTTCACAAAGTTTCTCTCCACTTTTATGCCATTCTGAAAATTTTCCTTCTTCAATGCCGTTTATATAGCTTTTCTCAAGCATTTTTATCCCGTTACTATGATAATCAACACATATCCCTGAAAAAGGAGTATTTGAGTTTTTGTAATAAAATAAGTAATCATCATCCTCGATAAGATCATTGCAATTTACCTGTTGTGCATCCGTATTAACTACGATCATGCTTAAAAAAATCAAAGTAATAGACAGACATTTGCAAAAATTGATCACTGGAAATAATTTGTGTTAAAAATAATTCATTTATTACCAACTTTCAAAACTGTTGATATTTTTTTTAAAAACCGGTATTTGTGTTGTAAGGGTCACTAAAAGAATATGATGTGATTTTGGCATATTAATTGAAATATTTGGTTCAAATAAATTAAAGGAGGACCATGTCATGAAAAATTTTACTTTTCTTTTTGCAGTTTTGTTTTCAGTAACATTTGCATCAGATGCTTCAAAATTATCAATAAGGTTATATGATAATTCATTATTCACAATTGTCGTCGATGCTCAAAGATATTCGACTCCGAGTAATAATTTTAAATTCGATTATTTATCTCCGGGAAATCACGTTGTTAAGATTATGAAAATTATACCTGGCGGATATGGACATCCTGCAATAAATCAACTTGTATTTAAAGGGAGCATAAATATTCCTTCAAATGCATCGGTTTATGCAAAATTGAATCATTTCAACAAGCTGGAAATAACAAAAGTTATAAATCATGCTTCTACTCTTTATGGTAATTGTAATGGTTATGGATCAAATGGATATTATTCAGGATATAATAACTATTATGATTATGGTGAAACCGGATGCAACGGATATTATGCAGAAAACAATAACTTCGATGATTATAGTTATGGGATGTCATTAAACGAGTTTAATAACCTGAAATATACAATAATGAACTCAAGTTTTGATAGCAGTAGGTTAACAATTGCAAAACAGGCAATATCATCAAACGGAATAACTTCAGAACAGGTTTTTGAATTGATGATGCTTTTTTCATTTGAATCGAATAAACTTGATCTGGCAAAGTTTGCTTATGGCTATACAGTTGATCGCAATAATTATTATGTTGTTAATAACGCCTTCACATTCAGTAGCTCAATTGACGATCTCAACGACTATATAATGACCAGCAGCTGGTAAGAAAAAACCCGAAAGGGGTTTTTTTATTTGTAAGTTGAATGATTAAAAGAAAATGACACATCCCTGAAATTTGTTCCGTAGGAGTATTCTGTTTGGTGTTTTGTAAACAACGTGAATTCGATACATAATTGTTCGCTTTTATTTTATTTATGGTTCTTTTTTTACTTTCTTTTTCT
>JBDRPR010000172.1:0-2633 GCA_043826845.1 Bacteroidota bacterium | reverse complement strand
AATATTAAAAAATTACTTATTTTTGTACCCTTTATAATTTAACATAAAACATTTATTCCATTAATATAGAAATATTTAAAAAATCAATCGATGAAAATTTATCAAACCAACGAATTGAAAAATATTGCACTTACAGGTAATGCAAAATCAGGAAAAACAACTCTGTCTGAAGCAATGTTATTTAATGGTGGCGTTATTGAACGTAGAGGAGATGTGGAAAGCAATAATACAGTTTCCGACTATCGTGAAATTGAGCACGAAAACACCATATCTGTATATCCGACTGTTTTATATACAGAACATAAAAATAATAAAATAAATATTATTGATGCACCAGGAGCAGATGATTTTGTCGGAGGCGTTTACACTGCATTAAAAGCAGCTGATGGAGTTATTATGCTTATTAATGGGCAAAATAGTATTGAAGTCGGAACTGAAATACAGAGCAGAATAATAGAAAAACATGAAAAACCAATGGTTATTGTTATTAACCAGATAGATCATGAAAAAACAAATTTTGAAAAAGTCATTGATGGAATCAAACAGTGTTTCGGTTCAAATTCTGTATTAGCCCAATATCCTGTTAAAACAGGTAATGGGTTCAATGAAATCATTGATTTGATATCAATGAAATGTTTCAGGTACAAAGATGGTAGTGGAAAAGCTGAAATTACTGAAATCCCAGCAGATGAAAAAGAAAAAGCATCAATATTGCACGGAGAATTAATTGAAAAAGCAGCCGAAGGAGATGAAAGTCTTATGGAATTGTTTTTTGAGAATGATACACTAACTGAAGAAGAAATGCAGAAAGGCATTGCCAAAGGATTAATAAGCAGAGGAATATTTCCGATTTTATGTATCTCCGCCAAGCTCAATTATGGGGTTGACCGATTGATGGATTTTATCATAAGTTCTATGCCATTTCCTTCTGATATGCCAGCAGTTAAAGACATTGAAGGCAACGAAGTTATTTGCAACCCTAAAGGACCAGCATCAATTTTTATTTTTAAAACATCTCTTGAACAGCACATTGGTGAAATTAATTTTTTTAAAGTGATCTCAGGAGAAATCACTGAAGGTATTGATTTGACAAATCAATCCACTCAGAATAAGGAAAGACTTTCTCAATTATATGTCGTTGCAGGAAAAAACAGAACAAAAGTCACAAAATTAGTTGCAGGTGATATAGGAGCAACTGTAAAATTGAAGGGAACCAAAACAAATCACACGCTAAACGCACCAAATGTCGACTGGAAATACCCCTCAATTGAATTTCCACTTCCAAAATATAGATCTGCCATTAAAACCAGCAACGAAGGCGATGAAGAAAAATTGGGCGAAGCTTTACAACGAATCAGAGAAGATGACCCTACGATAATTGTTGAATATTCAAAAGAATTAAGACAAATATTAATCTATGGACAGGGAGAATATCACCTGAATATCTTAAAATGGCATTTAGACAATATATATAAAATTGAAACCAGTTATATCCCTCCTAAAATCCCTTATAGAGAAACAATTACAAAAGTTGCACAGGCAACTTACAGACACAAAAAACAATCTGGGGGTGCAGGACAATTTGGAGAAGTTCATATGATTCTTGAACCTTATCGTGAAGGTATGCCAAATCCATCAAAATACAAAGTAAACGGACAGGAAATAAATGTTTCAGTTCGAGGAAAAGATGAGTATGATCTTGACTGGGGCGGAAAACTTGTATATTATAATTGTATTGTTGGAGGTTCTATTGATGCAAGATTTTTACCTGCAATTCTTAAAGGAATTATGGAAAAAATAGAGGTCGGGCCATTAACAGGATCTTATGCAAGAGATATTTGTGTTGCTGTTTATGATGGGAAGATGCACCCTGTTGATTCAAATGAAATATCTTTTAAACTAGCTGGAAGAAACGCTTTCAGCAATGCTTTTAAAGAAGCCGGACCAAAAATTATGGAACCAATTTATGATATTGAAGTAATGGTTCCTGCGGATAGAATGGGTGACGTTATGGGAGATTTGCAGGGAAGAAGGGCAATTGTTCAAGGCATGAGCAGTGAAAAAGGTTTTGAAAAAATTAAGGCAAAGGTTCCTTTAGCTGAAATGAATAAATATTCTACAGCTTTAAGCTCCCTTACTGGTGGAAGAGCAATGTACACAATGAAATTCGCTGAATACGCACAGGTTCCGGGTGAACTGCAGAACGACCTTCTAAAAGCATATGCATCTGAAGAAGATGAAAGCTAAAATAATCAATAAAAAAAAGGAGGCAAATGCCTCCTTTTTTTATTCAACTTTTATTATTTTTCCCTCATTAAATTGAATGAACCCTGGAATTCATATGTCTTATCATCCTGCCCTACTGCTGTGATTATGTAATAATATACTCCAGGTGATGCATCTGCTCCATTGCCTTTGATCTTCCCGTTCCATCCTCTTTCTACATCTTCCCATTCGTATATCTTTTTGCCCCATCTGTCCATTATGACACATTTAAATTCTACAATTGTTTTACTGTAAACTTTGAATTCATCGTTCTTGCCATCTCCGTTAGGAGTGAAAATATTCGGCACTTCCATTAATGAGGCATCTTCAAGACAAAATCTTTTAAATTCTGTAGTATCAAGACAACC
>JBDRPR010000171.1:0-8499 GCA_043826845.1 Bacteroidota bacterium | reverse complement strand
GGAGGTCTAATAGTTAATGGTTACGCGAAAGAAGTATTGAACAAGTTACCAATGGAATTTGCTGTTGAAGCACAAAAATTATTACAAATCAGCCTTGAAGGTAGTATTGGATAAAATTATTATTAAATATACAGATCAGATATGTTAAGCATCAAAAATTTACACGTAGATATTGAAGGTAAAAACATTTTAAATGGGATCAATTTAGAAGTTAAAACCGGCGAAGTTCATGCCATAATGGGACCAAACGGATCAGGAAAAAGCACTCTTGCAGCTGTAATGGCAGGCAGGGAAATTTTTAAAGTGACTGATGGACAGATTCTGTATATGAATAAAAATCTTTTTGATTTGAACCCTGAAGAAAGAGCGAAGGAGGGAATTTTCTTAGGGTTTCAATATCCTGTAGAAATACCCGGCGTTAGCATGATTAATTTTATGAAAACGGCACTAAACGAAAAAAGAAAATATAAAGGTTTGCCGCCATTGTCTGCATCTGAATTTTTAAAAATCATGCGGGAAAAGAAAGAATTAGTTGAATTGGAATCTGCTCTGACAAACAGAAGTGTAAACGAGGGTTTTTCCGGTGGTGAAAAAAAGCGAAATGAAATATTTCAAATGGCAATGCTTGAACCAAAACTTGCAATACTTGATGAAACTGATTCCGGACTGGATATTGATGCATTAAGAATTGTTGCGAATGGAGTGAATAAATTGAAAAATAAGGACAATGCAACTATTGTCATTACTCACTATCAGAGATTATTAGATTATATTGTACCTGATTTTGTTCATGTATTATATAAAGGAAAAATTGTGAAGTCAGCAGGGAAAGAACTGGCTTATGAACTTGAAGAAAAAGGATATGACTGGATCAAAAAGGAACAGGAAAATGAATAATTTAGAAAAACAATTATGGACGGTTTAAGATATATTTCAAAAGTCGAGGACGAATATTTTTATCTTTATCAGGATAATAGGGAAATAATTAATAAAAATATTCCTGAATATATCCAAAAAATCAGAGATGATGCTATAATTGATTTCACAAACGTTGGAATATCTGATAAATCTGATGAAGAATCAAGACATACTGATTTCAAGGCTATTTTCAGCAATGATTTCAGAAAAAATTTTAATTCTGAGAAGTATGATGTGAACGTAAAAGAAGTGTTTCAATGCAACGTTCCGGAGCTTGATACACATTTGATCTTACTGATAAACGGAAGGTATTATGAAGGAAATAATGCACTCAGTAATGTTCCAGAAGGCGTAATCCTGTCTGGTTTGGCAGAGGCATTTATAAAATATCCTGAAATTCTAAAAAAACATTATACAAAATATGCGAAAACAAAAGAAAACGGATTAACAGCCTTAAATACGGTATTCGCTCAGGATGGATTTTTTCTTTACATTCCGGAAAATACAATTTTAGATAAATCGATTCAGGTTATTAACATACTAAGAGCCAATGAAAACAGAATGGTACAACAAAGAAATCTGATTGTTTTGGAAGACCACTGTGAAGCAAAAATTGTTATATGTGATCACACTTTGTCTGATCATAAATATCTCACTAACAATATTACTGAAATTTACACTGGTAGAAACTCAGTTTTTGATATTTACAATATGCAGGATGAGCATAATCTGGCATCCAAAGTAAACAGTATTTTTATTAATCAGGAAGAAGGCAGTAATGTTTTTTCAAATACTATATCACTTCATGGCGGTATTATAAGAAATAACATACATGTGCTATTGAATGGGAAAAAGTGTGAAAATCATACATATGGCATTTTTCTATCAGATAAATCTCAACATATAGACAATCATACTTTTATTGATCATGCATTCCCTGAATGCACAAGCAGTGAGCTTTTTAAAGGAATTATGGATGATACATCAACTGCAGCCTTTTCGGGAAGAATTCTGGTTAGAAAAGATGCTCAGAAATCTCAGGCGTTTCAATCAAATAATAATATTATGTTGACAGATACTGCTAGAATAAATACCCGACCTCAGCTTGAGATTTATGCTGATGATGTAAAATGCAGTCATGGAGCTACTGTTGGTCAGCTGGATGAAGATGCAATGTTTTATATCCGTTCAAGAGGAATTGATATGAAAGAAGCACGTATGTTGTTGATGTTTGCTTTTGCAAAAGAAGTAATAAATAAAATTAGAATATTACCTTTGCAAGAAAGAATTGATGATTTAATAGAAAAACGATTGCGCGGCGAGTTGACAAGATGTGCGAATTGCGCAGTTAATTGCTATCAGGATAATAATTAAAACTAAAAATTTTAAAATATTTGTTTTGGCACTAGATGTAGAAAAAATCAGACAGGATTTTCCAATCCTCCAGCAGAGAGTTTATGATAAAACTCTGGTTTACCTTGATAACGCTGCAACAACTCAAAAACCAAATGCAGTAATTGACACTATCAGTGAGTACTATTCGAAATATAACAGTAATATTCACAGGGGAGTACACTATTTGAGTGAAAAATCTACCCAGGCATACGAAAATGCTCGACAGGTTATGCAAAAATTCATCAATGCAAAGTCTGAAAAAGAGATTATTTTCACTTACAATACTACAACTGGGATTAATTTAGTTGCAAGTTCGTTCGGTGAAAAATATCTTAATGAAGGAGATGAAATATTAATATCTGCAATGGAACACCATTCCAATATTGTTCCCTGGCAAATGTTATGCGAAAGGAAGAAAGCGACTCTCAAAGTTGTTCCTTTTTACGGCAATGGAGAATTATCAATGCCGGAATTTGAAAAGTTAATAACCGATAAAACCAGGCTGATTGCTGTTAATCATGTTTCAAACACTTTAGGAACTATCAATCCGATTGAACAAATAATTGAAATTGCTCACAAACAAAATGTCCCTGTATTAATTGATGGTGCTCAGGGGATACAGCATATCGGTATTGATGTTCAAAAAACTGATGTGGATTTTTATGTTTTCTCGGGACATAAAATGTACGGACCTACAGGTATAGGAATACTATATGGAAAAGAAAAATGGCTCGAAGAAATGCCTCCTTATATGGGTGGCGGAGATATGATTAAACGTGTGACATTTGAAAAAACAATATATAACGACCTACCACTTAAATTTGAAGCAGGTACGACAAATTATATTGGTGCCATTGGTTTGGCTGTTGCAGTAAAATATCTGGAAAGTGCCGGTATAAACGATATTGCTGAACATGAAAGTCAATTGTTGGCCTATGCAACTAAAAAAGTTTCAGAAATTGAAGGGTTGAAAATATATGGGAATGCAAAGAATAAATCATGTGTGATTTCTTTTCTATTGAATGGAATACATCATTTTGATACAGGAATGATGCTTGATAAGATGGATATTGCAGTTAGAACGGGAAACCATTGTACTCAACCCATTATGGATTTTTATAAAATTGACGGAACGGTCAGGGCATCTTTTTCTTTTTATAATACTTTTGAAGAAATAGATTATTTGTGCGAATCAATAAAAAAAGTTCAACAAATGTTTAAATAGTGATGACAATTAATCAGATACAAGATCAGATCATAGAAGAGTTTAGTGTTTTTGAAGACTGGATGGATAGATACAGCTATCTTATTGAATTAGGCAAAGATCTTGTGCCAATCGATGATAATGATAAAACTGATGATTATTTAATCAGAGGTTGCCAGTCACAAGTTTGGTTAAATGCAAAATATGATAATGGAAATGTAATATTTTTTGCCGATAGTGACGCTATCATTACTAAAGGAATGATATCATTATTAATCAGAGTATTTAGCGGGCAGACGATAAAAGAAATCATTGACTCAGAGTTGTATTTTGTGAAAGAGATTGGTTTAGATCAACACTTATCTCCTACCCGTGCAAACGGATTGTTATCTATGATCAAACAAATGAAAATGTATGCTTTAGCCTATTCTGCAAAGGAAAATATTAAATAAATCATATGAAATTTTAATTAATTTTATTTTAAACTATGCGATGATGAAAACCTCAATTATTAATATTCTAAAAAACATTTTCGATCCGGAACTTCCCGTCAATATTTATGATCTTGGTTTAATTTATGAAATCAATATATCAGAATCGAAAGATGTTGAGATTGTAATGACTTTAACTGCTCCTAACTGCCCTATGGCCGAGGATATTGTTTTGGATATTGAAAAAAAGATAAAAAAAATAGATGGAACCGCAAAAGTAACCGTGAAAGTCACTTTTGATCCTCCATGGAATAAAAACCGAATGACTGAAGAAGCTCTGCTGGAATTGGGATTATTATAGCATTTTCGTTAAATATTTCATTCAAACCAAAAAACCGGAAGTGATAAAAATGAAAAAACTTTTTTTCGGAATTATTATTCTTTCCATTTCTACATCTATCTCTTCTTCCCAAAATCCAGGCGATGCCATCTTTTTTTCTTCCTGCATTCACACAATAAAAATTTATTTTTCCCAAGTCAATTGGTGGGATTCTCTGGTAATGTATAAACCTTTAGATAAAAAGATGATTGGCGATGTGGATATTGACGGTAATTACATTAATTCCGTGGGAATTCAGTTTAAAGGGAATTCATCTTTCAGTAAGGATAGTTTAAAGAACTCATTCAAGATCGATTTCAATGAGTTTGTGAGCGGTCAGAAATATGACGGATTGAAAGCTATCAACCTGAACAATGGCACCAGTGACCCGACGATGCTGCGCGAAAAAATATTTCTTGATTTCTGCAGAGAAGTAGCTATTGAGGCTCCGCGTGCAACATATACAAACCTATACATCAATGACACGCTATGGGGATTTTATACTCTGGTAGAACAAGTGAATAAAACATTTTTGGAGGTTGAATATGGAAATGATGGAGGCAATCTTTTTAAAGGCGACCCCCACGGTACACTGGAATGGTTCGGTAGCAACCCTGCCGGTTATTACCACAGCTATGAACTCAAAACCAATGAAACTGAAAACGACTGGACCGACCTTGTGCATCTCATTGACGAAATAAATAACACTCCCTCCGCAAACTTTTACGATTCGATTGAAGTTATTTTGAACAGTACAGAATGGATTGAAGGTTGGGCAGCCAATAATATTTTCGTAACACTTGATTCGTATATGGGTACAGGACATAATTATTATATCTATCACAATACTGCTACAAACAAGTTTGATTTTATTATCTGGGATGTTAACGGAACGTTCGGAGGAAATAAACAGATGGTTTCTCCAATTGAAAATCTGAGCATACTTTTTGTCCCCCCAAGCCCGTTAATCCGCCCGCTGAACAAAAGAATGCTGCAAAACAATACTTACAATAATAACTATATGAACACCGTTTGCAATTATACGAGCAATTATTTTTCTCATGCTTATTTTGACCCGATAATTGACAGTTTGGCAAACCTTATACGCCCATATGTATACGCCGACACTAACTATCTTTATACGAATCAGCAGTTTGAGGATAACATCAATATAGATGTAATAACAGGGAATGATACTATTCCCGGATTGAAATCCTTCATCACTAAACGCAGAAACAGTTTAGCTTCTCAACTGGCAGCCTATGGATGTTTTTTGGAAGTTAATGATATCAGCGAAGAGCCGTTTTTTGAAATTAATCCTAATCCCTGCAGTAATTATATAATTATTCGGTCTTCGGTTGATGATTTACATTTGAAAATTTTTGATGTTCTTGGAAACGTGGTTTTTGAAAAAACTCTAAACTCAAAACACGAAACTCTAAATCTGGATTTGCCAAGTGGAATGTGTTTTTATCAGGCCAGAGACAATAAAATAATTATTTCTTCGGGAAAACTCATAGTGCAATGACAATTAATAAATTAAAAACACAGATTAAAAAATATACAACATGACTTATTTTAAGAAACCTTAATGAAAAGTTACATGTAGAAAAACTCAAACAAGTCTTACAAGTACATAATTAATAAAAAAGTATTTTTGAGCTCAGGTATAAAAGAAGAATAAAATTTCAAAAAATATTTAATGAAGAATATTTTTTATAACCGGCATACTCCTTTCTGGCTGATAACAATAGCGGTACTAATCGGATTGACAGTTCCTGTTCTCATCCAAGATGGAATGTTTATGGATGCAATGCTATATACCAGTGTATCACATAATCTTAGCCAGGGAATAGGAACTTTTTGGTTTCCACAATTCAGTCTTCTTAACGTTGGCGGATTACCTTCGTTCCACGAACAGCCCCCTCTTGTATTTGGTATTCAATCTTTGTTTTTCAGACTTTTTGGTGACAGTATGTACATTGAAAGACTTTACACGTTTCTCACAATGTGTATTACTGCATTTTTAATCCATCGTATCTGGAGAGAAATTTTTAGTAACGGGAATAAATTAAAATTTTATAGTTGGATCCCTTTGATTTTATGGATTACAATTCCTGTTTGCTTTTGGTCATATTCGAATAATATGCATGAAAATACTATGGGGATATTTACCCTGACTTCAGTTCTTTTCACTTACAAAGCTCTTCGAGCCACAAAATTTCAAATTCTTATGTTGGTGACATCAGGCATATTTATTTTTCTGGCAACTTTTAGCAAGGGACTGCCCGGTTTTTTTCCGATATCAGTACCTTTTTTATATTGGTTGACAACAAAAAAGATTAAGTTTTCAAAAGCCATATTTTATACTTTTATTATTATCATAATACCTCTGATTGGATACTTTATATTATTTTTAATTCCAGAAAGCAATGAAAGCCTTTCTACCTATTTATTTAAAAGAGCTTTTCACAGGATAAATGAAGTGCCGACTGTTGAAAACAGATTTTATATTTTATATCGTATTTTTACTGAATTGCTTCCTCAAATTTTATTTATAGGTTTATTATTTCTTGTTTCAGCAGTCAGAAAAATAAAAACCCGGAAAAATGAACAAATACGTGAATCATTATTTTTTATTTCAGTCGGATTATCTGCCTCAGTTCCACTCATGCTGACTCTTGTTCAGAAAGGATTTTATTTTGTCCCTGCTCTCCCTATGTTCTCAATCGGATTATCTATTTTGGCTGCACCTATAATTTTAAATCTAACAGAACGAATTGACATCTATAATAATAAATTTAAGATATTTTTGATTTTCAGCGCTATATTATTTGTTTTTATTTCCGGTTTTGCACTTATGCAAAAAGGTAAAGTAAGCAGAAATAAGGAAATGCTTAATGATGTGTATTTAATCGGAAAGGTTGTCCCGACAAAATCTACTATTTCTATTCCCCAAGCGATGTGGAATGACAATTCCCTTCAATGTTATCTGATCAGGTATTTCAATATAAGTGTTGAACCCGGATACTGCAATCAATTTTTCCTTTTGGACAACCAATTAAAAGATGATTCACTAATCAACTTTAAAAAAATTGACATTCAGACTCAGAAATATACTCTTTATAAGCGAATAGAATAAATGAAATTTTGACTAAAAGTAATGCAATTTGCGGGGAGATAAAAATTTAATGCTTAATTTTTTCGGGAAAAACCGGTTGGTTAAAACTGCTAATTTTTGATTTTGGGGTTCAAAATAGCCGTAAATAAAGAAACAAGTACTCTCAGGTACTTTTTAAATGTCTCATGTCGTAAAATGCTGATAATTCTCTTCAATAATCAGTACTTTCTATTTGTTGGTAATGTTTACTCTTCTCCTGCAAAAAAATTCAAAACACTATTTACCTTATATTTGTCACTTCCTTTCACAACAAATAAAACTGCTCCATTTGTACCAAAATTTTGATTGTTTTCATCTGATGAAAAATTGGTATTTCCAACAGTAAGTGCGTCTTTCCCATTATTACAAAAGATTAGAAATAATGAAACACCAGATAGTTTTGTCTTAAAACAAAATTTGTTTTGAATAAGGTTTTGGTTTTCTAAAGTATCTATATCTTCCTTTTGTTCAATAAATTCTTCTTCATAATTGTTGAGAAACCATTCCATCATCTCTTTGTTCGGATGTTCATTTTTTACACCATTTAAAATAATTTTTGTTTTCGCATTATTCATATCAATAGATTTTGGTTGATTTGAACATGAAAAGGAAAACAAACTGATTAAAACTAACATTATAAGTGCTCTCATGAATTATTAATTTAACTGTTACCTTATTTATGGATTTTCGCAAACTTGCTTTATTTGTCTATATGCTTGTTTATTTAAATTTTGTCTTCAAGCATACTGTTTAAATTCATTACGATATTTGTTTTTTCATGTGTTTATTTTTTTATTTTTTAAATTATTGTCACATGGTCCCGATAGTCCCGATAGCTATCGGGATCGGGAGCCTAATAATCATTCCGATAGCTATCGGAACGGTTTGTGATAAATTTTTATCATGGGAATTTCATATTATATATTATTATACCACAGTAAGCTTATCTACTACGGATTTCTGCTACTGAGTGCCAACGCCAGTTCGTCCAATAACCTCCGCTTAATTTCAA
>JBDRPR010000170.1:0-20693 GCA_043826845.1 Bacteroidota bacterium | reverse complement strand
GAAAAAAATGAAAAATCAAAAAAAATAATTCTTGATTTTGAGATAAAAACACGTTTTAAACAAAAATATATTTTAGATATTATTACTACAGATATTAACCGCGATAAAGGCAATCAAAAACTTATTTATATTGATAAAAGAAATGAATTTACGGCAAATAATTTCTTAATTATTAATACTGAAGACGATCAACCAATCTTTCATGATTTTATTGACACAAACATTAGATTTTCTATTAAAAGCAACAATGGATATAAAAAATTGTATGTCAGCCATTATGCAAAACGATTTCAACTTCCCGGACCACCATTTTCAATTTCCCCTATCAAAACTTATTCAATAAAACCAGATACTTTTTATAAAGTTAACTGGACAGATACTACAACATTTCAGCTTGTTTCTTATGGTTTGTATTTTTTTCAAACTGATACCAGCCAAAAGCAAGGCGTAAGTATTTGTCATTTTGGCAGATATTATCCTGAAGTCAAAACACCAGAGAGTCTGCTCGAACCTGTCAGATATCTGACAACTTCAAGAGAATTTAAAGAATATCTGATGTTTAAAGATAAAAAGGAAGCTGCTGATAATTTTTGGATAAAGATTTCAGGCAATCCAAACAGAGCCAGAGAACTTATCCGGATATATTATACCAGAGTGAAATATGCAAATCTTTATTTTTCCTGTCATACAGAAGGCTGGAGAACTGACAGAGGATTAATGTACCTGATTTTTGGACCACCTTCTACAATTTATAAGAACGATTATCAGGAAAGATGGATATACGGATCAACACAGAATATGCAAAGTATGAGTTATACTTTCCGAAAAGTTGAAAATCCTCTGAGTGATAACGATTTTGAATTAAATCGAAGTGAAATTTACAAAGTAACGTGGTATCAGGCTATAGAAACATGGAGAAATGGCCGGGCGTTTTCAATACACTAAAATTATGCAGAATAACGAACTAATATTTGGAATCAGAACCGTAATTGAAGCAGTTAAATCAGGAAAAGAGATTGACAAAGTGATGATAAATAAATCATCGCAAGGTGATTTAACAAAAGAACTCATAAGTTTATTAAATGAATGTTCTGTGGCTTTTCAGTTTGTACCCATCGAGAAAATAAATCATATATGTAAAAAAAATCATCAGGGGGTTGTTGCTTTTATTTCTCCGATTGCTTTTCATAACATTGAGCAGTTACTTCCTTCACTTTATGAGGATGGTAAAACACCTCTTTTTTTAATTCTGGACGAAATTACCGATGTACGTAATTTTGGTGCGATTGCCCGTACAGCAGAATGTGCTGGAGTTCATGCTATAATTATTCCGCAAAAAGGATCTGCACAGATCAATTCTGATGCAATAAAAGTTTCATCAGGTGCAATTTACAATATCCCTGTTTGCAAAGTTAAAAGCCTGACACAGACATTGAAATTTCTAAAAGATTCAGGCGTTGCAATTGTGGCAGCTACCGAAAAAGCAGAAAAACTCCTTTTTGAAATTGATTTTAATATCCCGGTAGCTATTATGCTTGGATCTGAAGAAAGCGGTATTAATGTCAACAACCTTCGTTATGCTGATGAACTGGTTAAAATTCCACTGTTTGGTGATATTGAATCACTGAATGTTTCAGCATCAACATCTGTTTTTATTTATGAAGCTATCAGACAAAGATATTATCAGAAGTAATGGGGCTTATTCATAGATTCAAAAACAACCGATTAATTTTAAGTATTATTATAGCTCTGCTGTATATAAACTTCAGTTGCAGCAATAATGAAATCACATCTCATGATTTGCAATTAACAGATAATCAGGATTCAATTCAAAAAGTAAGAGAAAGTCTGAATATAGAAGTTAAACAAAAGCTTTTTGCAGAGTATTTCGACAGCATTCAAAAATTCATGCTGTTTAACGGGAACGTTCTGATTGCGCAAAAAGGTCAGGTTATTTTCGAAGGCTGTTATGGTTACAGCAATTTTAAAACAAAGGATACACTTACTCCACAAACTACTTTTCAACTGGCTTCAGTAAGCAAACAGTTTACAGCAATCGGAATTCTGATGCTGATTGATCAGGGAAAAATCAGCCTGAATGATCCGGTAGAAAAGTTTTTTCCTGATTTTCCATATCCCTGCATAACAATTCATTTATTGCTTTGTCATCGTTCAGGACTACCCAATTACATCTATTTTACTGATAATCTGATAAAAGATAAAACTACTTATCTTTCAAATCAATCAGTGATTAAACTTCTTTGCAAATATAAGCCACCGGCTTATTATAAGCCGGATTTAACTTTTGATTACAGCAATTCCGGATATGTTGTTCTTGCTGCAATAATTGAAAAAATTTCAGGGATGGATTATGGTGATTATTTGAGGGAAAATATTTTTGAACCTCTTGGAATGAAAAATTCATATGTTTTTGACAGGAATAAAAATACTGAAATACCAAATAAAGCAACCGGATACCTATATAAAGTCAAACAGGCTGAAGACAGTTATCTTAACGGAATAACCGGAGATAAGGGAATTTACACAACTACCTATGATATGTTTTTGTGGGACAATGCTCTATATACCGACAAACTTCTTAGCAGGAAAACAATTTTAAAGGCTTTTGAACCAATGGCAAAGAACAAGGATGCAATTGAAAATTACGGTTATGGTTTTCGCATGTACAACTATAATGATACAATGAAAGTGATTTATCATGGCGGCTGGTGGTATGGATTTCAGAATAAATGCATCAGAATTGAAAAAGACAGTTCTGCAATTATAATCCTGAAAAATAAAAAAACCAGACATGCTGTAAATAAAGATAAGTTATACGGGATTCTGAATATGTGATAAAATATTTTCAAATACAAGATTGACATTGGACAAATTTATATCAACAATCTTTGATCCCTCCAACGACCAGTTTTCAATCACTTTTTCAACTATACTTTCCCTAACTACCCATATCATTGGTTTTTTGTATAGTTTAACCAGTTGATTTAAGTTTTCAGCCCACCCCTGTCCTGACAATTCCCACGGGCCAACTTCATCAATTACAACAATTTCAGTATTATAAAGATTTATTAATTCAATACTCTCTATCCCATATCTAAGAGCATCGTTATTAAAGAAGTAATTCCCAACTTTTGGCATATCTTCAGTTCCTGTATTTCTTGAAAGAAGTAGTCGCTTATCAGAATTAATATCAAGAAGATCATGTCCGATTTTTATGTCATTTTCAAATACTGAAGGACAGATAAAACCTCCGGTTTTTATTCCTCTGTTTTTCAAATTCAATACCAGTTTTTCAAGATAACTGGATTTACCACTTTTCTCAGGACCGGAAATAATGATCACATTATCTCTTTTATTCATTTTTAGCTCAACTTTATTAAGCCAAAAATCAGCCTGTGATACCAGATCATTAACTATTCTCATTGGATGTCTGAAAATATTTTTTAATTCAGGAAGGTTTCCAATTACCAATGGAAGAGTGTCAAATGCTGTTTGCATGGCAAGTGGCAATTGTATTAAACGTTTGCCTGAGAATAATTTCAATATTGAAGGATTTCTCAATTCGGTTCCTATTGCTGCGAATCCGGAAATTGTAATAATTGCCCTGAAATTCATTTCAAGACCAATCAGAATTCCGCTGAATACATTTCCTTCAGGATTTTTAAGATTATAAAGCAACAGTCCTGAAAGCATAGTAATCAGCAAAAATAAAATCCAGAATTTTGGTTTTGCCAGTGGCCTGAGAATATTTTTATAGCGAATAACCCAAATAGTAAATAATACTATTCCGGTAAATAGCCAGTAATACCATTGAGTAATACTCATAAGAGTAAACACGGTAACTAATGACAATATATTTATTAACAACCATATGCCTGAATAATTAAACGGTACAATTTTCCTTTTAATTTCAAAAACCTGATCTTTTGTCAGATTGTGGACTTTCTTTGGAATACGGGAAATTTTTCTGCCAATATATATTCCTATAACTGCACAAAAAAGTCCGAAAAACATATATATTGATAATAATATCAGAATAAAATACCAGTAATTGCTGTTTTCAATTTTGAGCTGATTTTGAGCAAAGTCTGTCAGCTTTTTATAGAGATCAACCATGTTGTATCCATAAATAATTATGTAATTTGCAATGAACTGAAACAGATTCCAGGACATAGCCAGCATACCGGCAAGAATAAATGAAAAAATATTTCTGCGAAAAATTGTGACAGCTATTTCCATTAGAAATGCTTCTGCAAAAATGGCAATCATAGGTCCGAAAATCATAGGACTTGGGGAAATAGTTTTCATTAGGGCACAAACGATTCCGGCTCTGATAAACAACCCTTTTTCTTTCCATATATGAGCAACGGAAATCAACAAAACAATTCCTATTGCAGTAAGGAAATTTCCTGCAAATGGAATTCTTAGGTTATGTAGAAAGCTGCCAAGAACAATCTCTGATGAGGCCCAAAGACAGCCGAGCACTGAGGCTTTAAGCCAGGTGTTGCTGATTTTTTCTTTTGAAAGAGATTGAAAAGACATCTGATTGAACAAAATTATTCTGCGTCGAAATTAAAAATTTGAATTTATAAATGTTGCATAATGTCTTTATAATTTTCATATAATTTGGATCATCAATCAGGTAAATTATTGTAATTTTATATTGAAATTATTGTCTCACGCAAGAACACAAAGAAAAATAGTAAATTTTATGGAAAGTATATATCAGAAAATTGAGGAACTACAAAAGCGGAACGGAACAGGAGCTTTATGTGTAGTAATAAGCACCAGTGGATCAACACCCGGAAAAACCGGAGCAAAAATGATCGTCTATTCTGATGGAAGTATATTCGGAACCATAGGCGGAGGAAGTGTTGAAAAGGAAGTAACAGAAAAAGCTCTCGAATTAATGAAATCCGGCAAGCCTGAGAAATTCTCATTTTGCCTGGAAGAAGATTTTGCCATGCATTGCGGTGGAAATGCAGAAGTCTATATTGAACCGATTATGCCTCTTCATAAACTATATATATTCGGAGCAGGACATATAGGAAGAGCGGTAATGAAATTCGCAAAAGAACTGGATTTTATGATTACCGTTTTCGATTCGAGGGAAAATATTTTTTCAGATGATGAATTCAAATCGTGTAATTGTATCAATGATGATTATCTCAATGCAATTGAAAATTCAGTATTCGATGACAATACTTTTTGTGTGATTGTCACCCCGAAACATTCATATGATGAGGAAATACTGATAAAACTAAGTAAAATGCCACATGCATATCTGGGGATGATAGGTAGTGACAGAAAGGTGGCTATTCTTAAAAGGAAACTTTTGGATGAAAAAATCATTTCAATGGAAGAAATTGAAAAAATTGATATGCCTATTGGTATTAAGTTCGTTGCTGAAACTCCTGCTGAAATTGCCATCAGCATAGTAGCAAAACTCGTTGATGTGAAAAACACTTTAATACAGAACAAATAATCAGATTATGAAGAATACTGTAAGATTTGTACTTGATGGAAAGATCAAAGAAGTATGTTTTAACAGAAATTCGGATTTTTCTCCGACAACTACTGTTTTAAATTACCTGAGATCATTTCCCGAACATAAAGGTGTCAAGGAAGGATGTGCTGAAGGTGACTGCGGGGCTTGCACTGTCGCTATTGCAGAAATCGGAAAAAACAGTAAACTGACTTACAAAACTGTTGACTCCTGTCTTGTTTTTCTTCCAATGATCCATGGAAAGCAACTGATTACGGTTGAAAATCTGGCTGTTATTGAAGATAATAAAAAGATACTTCATCCGGTTCAACAATTAATGGTAGAAACAAATGGCAGTCAATGTGGTTATTGTACGCCAGGAATCGTAATGTCATTATTCGGCATATATAAAAATCATAATAAACCTGCAAGAGAAATAATTGAAGATGCACTAACTGGAAATTTATGTCGTTGTACAGGATATCAGCCGATTATTGAAGCCGCAGAACAGGCGTGCATACATAAAGGAAAAGATCATTTCTCGAAAAATGAAAAAAACATTATTACATTACTTAAAGAAATCCTTGCAGATAAAGAAAGTCTTTTGCTTGAAAATAAAAAGCAATTATATTTTAAACCTTTTACTCTAAAAGATGCTTTAAAAATCAGAAAAGAAAATCCTGACGCGATCATTATTGGCGGTTCTACTGATGTTGCGCTCAGACAAACCAAGAAAAAAGAATTGCTTTTAAAAATTATTGATATTTCAGGTATTGAAGAATTGAAAAATCATTCGGTCAAAAATAACTCTGTTTACTTTGGTTCAGGATTAACCATTGAGCAGGTCAGGAAAATTTCTGAAGGAAGATTGCCTGCTTTAGAAAATATTTTAAAATTTTTTGGTTCGTTGCAGATAAGAAATATAGCAACAATTGGCGGGAATATTGGCTCTGCCTCACCTATTGGTGATAGTTTGCCTGTCCTCTTTACCCATGAAGCAAAAGTCAGGTTAAAGTCATTGGATTCTGAAAGAATTTTGAGAATTGAGGATTTTATAATTGGCTACCGAAAAACAGATATCAGAGCAGATGAAATAATTACAGAAGTTATTGTTCCCGTTTATGATCAAAGTTACAAATTCAGTTCATATAAAATATCCAGAAGAAAGGATCTTGATATATCAACCGTGAGCGTTGCTTTCAGGCTGAAAACAGAAAAAAATACTGTGTCTGATATTATAATTGCTTACGGAGGAATGGCAGCAACCACTTTGAGAGCTTTGAAAACAGAAAAAGTATTGACAGGAAAAAAATGGTGTCGTGAAAATGTTGAATCAGCAATGACAATTCTTGAGAACGAGTTTGTTCCTTTATCAGATGCCAGAGCTGAAGCAAAATTCCGAAAAATTGCTGCAAAGAATCTTTTAATGAAATTTTATCTTGAATCAATCGAAAAATCAAACTTTATATAATTCAAATAATCATGTCATCAAATATTTATCACGATAGTGCAATTACCCATGTTACAGGTGAATCAGTCTATATAAATGATATGCCTTCTGACAACCGGATGCTTTTGGGAAAAGTCGTTTTCAGCAAACACGCACATGCAGAAATTAAAAAAATTGATATAAGCAAAGCGTTAAACATAGCAGGAATAAAATCAATTCTTTTGTCAAAGGATATTCCTGGACAAAATCAAATGGGGCCTGTGATTCATGATGAACAATGTCTGGCTGAAAAAGAAGTGGTTTGCATTGGTCAGGCAATTGCATTAATTGCTGGAGAAAGCTATGAAGCAATAACAGAAGCCGAAAAATTAATTGAAATAGATTATGATGTGCATGAGGCAATTCTGGATATTGAAACTGCTATCAAAAAAAATAATCTGATCGCTCCTCCCCGATTTATTGAGCGTGGGAACACTGACAAGATATTGAAAAAAGCTCAGAATGTGTTAAAAGGAATTTTAAATACAAACGGGCAGGAACACTGGTATCTTGAAACTCAAACTGCGATGGCTGTGCTCTGCGAAGGCAAAGAAATGAAAATTTTCGCATCAAGCCAGAATCCTACGGAGACACAGGCTATTGTAGCTGAAGTATTGGGAATCTCAAAAAATCAGGTTGAAGTTGAAGTAAAAAGAATGGGTGGAGGTTTCGGGGGCAAAGAAACACAGGGGAATCATGTTGCTGCATGGTCAGCTTTACTTGCAAATGCAACAAAATGTCCGGTAAAAATTCATTTATTCAGGGATGATGATCAGATTATAACAGGAAAACGTCATCGATATTTATCCTATTACGAAGCAGGCTTTGATAATTCGGGAAAAATTCTTGCATACAAAACTGAGTTAAATGCTGATGCAGGCTGTGCAACAGATCTAAGCATGTCTGTACTTGAAAGAGCAATGTTACATGCAGATAATTCATATTATCTGCCAAATGTAAAAATAACAGGAAAAGCATGGAGAACCAATTTGCCCTCAAATACTGCATTCAGAGGTTTTGGTGGTCCTCAGGGAATGGCAGTTATTGAAACCGTGATTGACAAAATTGCACGTTTTCTGAAAAAAGATTCTGCAGAGATAAGATTTTTAAATTTTTATGGTCAGGCCGAAAACAATATTACTCCTTATGGTCAAATAGTTGAGAATAATCATTTGCAGATGATGTACAAAAAGCTACTCAAGTCTTCTGACTATTCTAAGCGTCGAAAAGAAATTGATCAATTCAACAATAAAAATGAATTTATTAAAAAGGGATTGGCTTTAACTCCTGTTAAATTTGGTATTTCGTTTACCACATCCTTCTTAAATCAGGCCGGAGCTCTTGTACATATATATACAGACGGAACCGTGCTGGTGAGCCATGGCGGAACTGAAATGGGACAAGGATTGCATACTAAAATTTTGCAGATTACTTCAGCAGAGCTAGGAATTTCGCATGATAAAATAAAAATCGGTGCGACAAATACATCAAAAGTTCCAAATACATCACCGACTGCGGCATCTTCAGGAAGTGATCTTAACGGCATGGCGGTTAAAAATGCTATTGATACATTGAAAAAAAGGCTGGCAGAATCTGCAATAACCGGATTCAATAAAATGTTTTCTGGCAAACCTTCTCATATAGAGAATATTGGTTTTGAAAATAATTTGGTTTTTGACAGAAAAAATCCGGAAAGGAAAATTACTTTTGAAGAGATAGTAAAGAAATCCTATTTCAAACAGATAAGTTTAAGTTCCACGGGTTATTACAGAACTCCGGGAATATATTTCGACAAAGAAAAAGGGACAGGGATACCGTTTTACTATTTTTCCTATGGGATGTCAGTTTCTGAGGTTGAAATTGACACACTTACAGGCAGGCACAAATTGCTCAGGACAGATATTTTAAATGATTCAGGTGATACAATAAACAAAGGGATTGATATTGGACAAGTACAAGGTGCATTTATTCAGGGCGTTGGTTGGGTAACAACAGAAGAATTGAAATGGGATAAAAACGGTAATCTGTTAACACATTCTCCTGATACTTATAAAATCCCAACAATAAATGATATACCTCACGATTTCAGAGTGGAATTATTGACAAATGTTCCACATAAGGGTACAATCAGACGAAGTAAGGCAGTTGGAGAACCACCCTTTATGCTGGCATTTTCTGTATGGCTTGCATTAAAGGATGCTATTTCAGCTGTTGGTAATCATGAAATTGAACCCGATTTTTCGTTACCGGCAACTTATGAAGTGATTTTATTAGAATCCGAAAAAATAAGAGCGAAGAGATAAGGTTGTAACAAAAATTCTATCCCAAAGCAACATCGAGTAACATCATGATCGCAAATCCAAGCATGGCTCCAATGGTTGATAAATCTGTTTCATTCCCTGTTTGAGATTCAGGTATTAATTCTTCAACAACAACGAAAATCATAGCGCCTGCAGCGAACGAGAGGGCATATGGAAGAATAGGAGCAATTGTCAATACCAAATATGCTCCAATTACTCCAGCAATTGGTTCAACAATGCCAGATAATTGTCCGTAATTAAATGATTTTAATCTTGAAAATCCTTCACGCCTTAATGGTATTGAAACCGCTGCACCTTCAGGGAAGTTCTGTAAACCTATTCCTATTGCCAGAGCAATAGCACCGGTAAGCATACCAATATCAGGATTATTGGCTAATGCACCAAAGGCAACTCCCACAGCTAATCCTTCAGGAATATTATGCAAAGTAATTGCAAGAACAAGCAGTACACTTCTTTGCCATGAAGTTTTAATCCCTTCGGCTTTATCAATTGACAGTCCCATATGTAAATGTGGTAATAATTTGTCAATCAAGAATAAAAAAGCTCCTCCCGATAAAAAACCAATCACTGCCGGCAACCATTTATTTGTGCCGTTTGCTTCAGACATTTCTATAGCAGGTTTCAACAACGACCAAAAACATGCAGCAATCATAACACCGGCTGCAAACCCAAGCATAGAATTAAGTACTTTTTGGTTAATTGTTTTGAAGAAAAAAACCATTGATGCCCCCAAAGCTGTAACTCCCCATGTAAACATTGTAGCAATAAGTGCCAATAAAACTGGATTATATTCAAGTAATAATTCAAAGTTCATCTTTTTGCCATTTTTATTTATTAATAATTTTCAATCTCTTATCTCTTTTATTCAATTCAACGATGTTAATCGCTTTTATTATTTTTAAGAAGCACCGTATTGATTCCGGTAAATTCATATATAATCTTGTAACTATCAGGATTTAATTGATCCATCTCATCTTTAAATACATAATAATAATCGTCATTTGAGGAAATTCCCATTCTATCTGCAGGTAAAAGCCAATTAATATTTTTAGTTTGTCTATAAAAATTAATAGTTGGTTCGAATAGCCAATTTATTCCGATTTTAATTTTCGCAGAATCATTGTCATTTTTACTATGGTATTCAGTTAATATTTGAATCATATTTTTCGTTTCCATATCAAATCCCCACTCAGAACACGAACGTAAATCAGCTTTTAATATGAAACTTGTACAAGATATTAATGCAAGACTCAGAGCCAGAATAGAAACAACTCTTTTATAATAGTCATTAAAATACATAAGTAAAAAACCAAGATGGATTATATAAATTGGAAACAGAAAGAGAGAAAAACGAGCAATTGGGTAATCAGCCCTAAAAATAATATGTTGAAGAATAATAGCTATTGACAGGAAAATAATTAATAGATTAGAAATAATAAGTCCCTTATGCTTTATAAAAAAAGTCTGATCCCCCCTGATTATCATTCGTATAATAATTATAAAAGAAAGCAAAACAATACCAGTAAAAATTATCTTTGCGATAATCCAGACTATTGAAGGTATGCTTAAACTATTCAGACTATAATAAATTAAACTTGTCACCGTGTCACTATAAAATCCATTTCTACCGCCAAAATCCAGATCACTATTCATAATCACTCTTCTGATCGGCTCGTATAGAATAATTATATTAATTAAAACGGGAATAATATGAACCTTATTTGAAGCTATAAAATGGAATTTTTTATGCAAAATAAATTTGCTATCAATAAATATCACTACATTATAGATAATTATTAACGCTAAATAAAAATCAATAAGTATGAAACTGCTTAATACTCCGAATAATGCTCCTACATGAAACAGAATTACATTTTTTGTTTTCTGGTCATAAAAAGATTGGACAAAATGATATAAACTCATCAACATAAATCCAAATGACAAGCCATAACCTCTTGCCAATCCGAATAAATCAATAAGTGAATTATTTGTACATAATAATACAAAAATGATAATGGCCAAAAACTGATTAATTCTTTTGAATAGCAAATAACTATAAACCATATAAACTGAAAACAATAACAGGTTAGGTAACCTCAATGAGATTTCTGAGTTTCCAAATAGCTGCTCTGAATATTTCATCAACAAGCTATTCATTATGTGGTTATTTGTGTACCAGCTTTTGAATGAGATAATATCCATAAAACTTGTATGTACATAATTCAGGTAGGAAAAACTTTCATCAATTGTAAAAGATGAGATAGTAGCTTTAACTAAAATATATATAAATATAGCGATTCCCAGCAAAAGTATAATTATATCAGCTTTTGAAAATCTGAGCCCCATATAATTATATATTAATTACAATTAATGCCTTAATATCTGATTTTTCTATCATTTCGTTTGTTCATCTTTTTACAACTGGATAAAAGGTACTGTTAAAATGTGCATTTATTGTTTCACTAGCTTTCTTGTTATTAATTGTTTATCAGTTGATACTTTTATAATGTAGATACCATTTACCTGATCGCTTAAATCAATCTCACATTTTTGACTCTTGACTTTTGTCCCTTCGGCAAACTCGGGATGATACTTTTGGCTTTTCACTAGTTTTCCTTGCATATCCAACACCTCAATTCTCTCAATATTCTCAGCCTCTACTATTATTTTCCCAGTTGTAGGATTAGGGAAAACTACCAAATTGTTTTCTTCACCAAACACTTGTTCAATACCGGTAGATAGTACAACACTTACGTCATCTATCCACAATACGCTACCTGCTTTAGGATCGTAATCAAGAGATGAAGAACTTATTAGTACAAACAATGTGTCAGGTGTTAACCCACTGACATAATCAAAATCAATTACAGCTTGTTGCCAGCCCAAACCGCTAGTAGCAACATTTGTTTTAAAAACTCCTCCTGCCACATAAGCTCCTGCACTCATTAATGATACACGACACTCAGCTGTATCATTTCCATTTGGGCTATACTGATAATAGAATTTGAACTGGTCTAAATTTTGAGTAAACTGGATACCAGGAATAAACGTTTGACTTATTACGTCCACTTTTCCATTAAACAAAATACCCAGTGTGTCATTATATTCATGACCAATAAATGGAATGCCCCAATATTTATATATATTCCAGGAAGTTGGAGTATAAACTTTGGTTTCAAGTCGTACCGAATAGTTTCCTGAGTGAACTGTATCAGTACACCTGACAACTGAAATAGGGCTACTTCCAATTAAAGAACTGTTGAAACAATTGTAATCCCACCAACCGTATGTGTTGTTACCACTATTAGGATTCATAGCTGTTGGTACAAGCTGATCATTTGTCCAGATTTCAAATCCCGGATTAATAACTTGGGCATATGCTACGCTAGTTGTATAAACAAGAGCAAATACTGATAAAATAATTAATGTTTTTTTCATTTTCCTTTTTTTAAAATTACTATTAAATTTATTTTTTTTATACTTCTGTTCTTTTTGTAACCTGTCACCCCAAGAATTAATAGCTCTATATAACTATTGTATTCATATACTGGTTATTATATTTTTCTTTTAATATTTAATACAATTTATTTTTCCATTCTCTTTTCAATCTCATTTTTCAATTCTTTAGCAAGATCGAAATCTTCCATCTCTACTGCCTCTTTTTTCATATTTTCCAATTCTTTTGTGCTATACCCTGAGTATTTCCCTACTGGTTCATTATTACTTTCATTTATTATAAATTTTCCGTTAATCACCAGTGGAAAATCCTGACCAAAACCGTAGCTTACGGGAAATTGGCTTGCACCCTTGTACTTTTCGGACAATTCGGGCACTTTATTCTCCACATAAAGCGACAATTCTTTAATACTGATTTTCCCATCTTTGTTGGCATCTGCCTGTCCGCTTAAACCTTGCAAAATAGCAAAAGTGAAAACCCCGTGTCCCAGTGAAGCAAATTCCCCTGCAAGTTGCTCAGAACCACTTGCTGTTAAAAAATATGTTCCTGTACTGCGTGCCAGTATAGCCATTGCTTTTTCTTCAACTGCACCACGATTTGCAAGCACATTTACTGCCCCTCCGCTTTGGCAAGCATCTAAAATAAATAATTGTTTTTGCGCTTTAATTTCTTTTGAGATGTTTTGAAGTTCTCCGGCAGATATTCCATTTTTCTTTAGTATTTCGTCGTTATACAGATTGGTTAATTCATAAGGAATCAAGTAAAAAACAGATGACTCCCCATCATTAACAACTGACATGGAACCATGACCTGCATAATAAAGCACAAAAACATCTCCCTGTTTACAATTTGATTGAATTTCTTTAACAGATTTAAGAATATTTTCCTTAGTTGCATCACTGTTCTGAATGAAAGTAATAATTACATCAGAAAAAATATCCTGAGCTCCAATATCTATTGCATTCTTAAAAGAAGTTGCATCCGGAACCGCATAATTAAGATTATAAGTGCTCTTTTGATATTCGTTTATGCCAATGGCAAGTACAAATAGTTTTGAGGTTTCCTGACCGACTCCATTATACTCAATTACAGTTGTTTCTGATTTTTCAATTCTGTCGTTATTAAAAACTGTTACTTTGATTGTATTAATGCCACTTAGTAACTTTAAATTAAAACTTCTGTCAGTTGACTCATCTTTATTATTTATTTTTTCTAATGAACTATGTACTAATTTACCATTCTGAAAAATCCTGATTTCACTTATTCCACCACCCTTATCAGTCATTGTGTATTCTAATATAAAATCAATTTTATTTGTAGATAAATCAATTTCTGCATCTCCTCTGAAATAAATTTTATCTGATGAAGGATTGGTGATTTTTAATTCAGGAGTTGGCTTTTGGTTATTAAAATCTATAATTGCTTTTTCAATTTCTTCACCTCGCATTACTCGTTCCCAAAGATTTGGGCGATAGAATTGCTCGTAATATGACTCTAACGGAATTACCTCTAATCCTTTTACAAAATAAATTTGTTTTAGTGCGTCAGGCGTTGCATCGAAAAAACCCGAAGGAGTCGTTACTATCCAATTAATACTGTCAATATCCACACAAGATACGATTTCGCAGCCGGTTTCAAGGTCGGACAATATATATCTTGAATATTCAGTACTCAGTATTCTTTTAGTACCCCAATGAATATCTATGAAATTTCCTTTTAAAGAATAAGTGCTAATCAGTTTACCACTCATAGAATTCCAGATTTTAATATTGTTTTTATATGAACAGGTAAATATATTACTTCCATTCGTACTAAATAGCACTTCTTTAATGTCTTCAGTATTTTCACTTAAAGTATGGATTGTTTTTCCGGTCAGGCTTTCTCTGATTGTAGCTACTTTTCTGTCCCATGTGACTATCGTTTTTCCATCTGGACCATAACAGCTAAGCCCGTTTAACTCACGGATTATCTTACCGGTATTTGCATCACATATTTTTGTTTTTTTCTTATCTGTCATATTAATGATTATGTAATTTCCTTCAGGGCTATACTTTGCAACATATAAATCCAGACTATCGGCCTCACTTGTCCTGCCTATCAATTTACCGGTTTGAATATCCCATATTTCAGCTTGTAAATAAGGGTATGAAATAATAACTTTATTTCCGTCGGGGCTGAATTCACAACTTGAAATTAATTGTTCAGAATTTATACTAATAATTAATTTACCAGTTGTAACATCCCATATTTTAACTATACCAACTTTACGGTAATCTTCGCCAATAATTTCAGAGTAAATTGTAGCAACCTTTTTTCCGTCAGGGGCAAACCCAGATATTATGTTATAATCATTAAAATAAGAGGTATCCTGCAAGCTATGAACAAGCTTTCCGCTTTTACTATCCCAAATCTTAGCGGAGTTATCACCACCTGAAGTTAAAATTAATTTTCCATCACGACTAAAAACCGGAAAACCATATGACGTACAATAATATCTACCTTTCGATTGAAAAATATGTTCCCATTTCCCTGTTTGAATATTCCATATCTTGTTGTTCAAGCCATTATATATTATTGAGTCTTCACCATTTATACCGGTTGTCCTTTTAAATTTATTGCTACTTGCCAGACCTTCCATTGTCAAAATACTTTTACCATCTGGACTAAAGCAAGCAGTTTCAATACTTTTTACACTACCTTTCAAATCAAACAACATATTACTAAATGGAGGGATTTTTCCATCCAGAGATTCAGAATTCCAAATTTTTACTATATTATCCTCAGAATAAGTAACTATATTCTTAAAGTCAGGGGTATAAATAAGACCAAGAATAGCACAATCATGAGCCTCGAAAGACTGAAGAAATTTTCCTGTATAAGAATTCCATGAATAAACAAATCCTTTAGTACTTGTTAATATACTACTACTATTTGGGCTATAACTTACACATTTAGTTATTGGAACTACTTCATTTTGTTTTAATTGAACATAGCCATAAAATCCATTACCATCATTAGAACTCAGAAACAGTTTTACATTATTGCCACAGGCCAGAACCAGATTGCCATTTTTACAAAATTCATATCCACTAATTTTTCCAGATGAATAACTGATTTCGCTTGTTTCACCGGATTGAATATCATACATATTAATATCAGAATAAATTATATTACTATCCAAATTCTCATTTGCCGCGAAAATTGATTTACTGTCAGGACTAAATGCAAGTATTCTGTTTTCAGGAAAGCTGTTAATCAGTTTTCCTGTCAAGAAATCCCATATCTTTAGCTCGTTCCCATTATCAATACGCATACTTAGCAAGAGACTGTCGGATAAATAAGAATTCTCCAGTTCATATCCTTTCCCGTACGAAATAGCCAGATATTTTCCATCAGGACTAAAGAATAAATCATTAATGTCGTAGTATTTATTTTTAAATTTTCGAATCAACTTTCCAGTATTCACATCGTGTAATCTTGCAATATTAGCTGTATATATTATCAGATATTTACTATCAGGGCTAAAGATCGCATTGGAATTTATACCGATAAATCCACCAAAATCCCTAATTAATTCTCCGGTTTCGCTATCCCAAAGTTGGACAAATGTTCCTGAAGTTACAATATTCTTACCATCAGAACTAAAACTAGCGTTTGTTACAATACAATTAAAGCCTGGTACATAATCCACCTTTAAAGTTTTTATTAATTTGCCATTTTTATCCCATAAAGTGGTGCTATTATCGCCTGTTATTAAAATGCTCCGGTTATCAGGACTACAAATCACAGAATGAATACCATCCTGAAAATGTGGTGATATTTGAACCGGAATTGGTTTTGCTGCTTTGGCTTCATATATCTCTGCCCTTAAATCACCTGCAACCCCAATTGTTTTTCCATCGGGACTATAGCAAACATTTGGGTGTTTTGGCATTTTTCTTAAAACATACAGTAATTTCCCTGTTTGTAAATCCCATATTTTAACGCCTTGACCTCTCCCAGCAGAAGATATAGTAATATTTTTACAATCAGGACTAAAACTAAACGAGAAAACTCCATAGCTATGGTCATCTAAATCATAAAGCAGTTTCCCCGTCTGTGCATCCCATATCTTAGCAGTTTCATCGACAATTGAGGCTGTGACAATTATTTTCCCATCGGGGCTATATTGCCCGTTATAAAATGGTTCATAGTCCCACCATGTCTTTTTGTGGCCTTCAAGAGTCAGTATAAGTTCTCCTGACTGTGCATCCCATATTCTTGGAATGTTGTCTTTTGAAGCAGTGATAATTCTCTTTCCGTCTGGGCTAAAGTTCGCATTTTGTACAAATCCTTTGTGTCCTTTTAGGATATTCAGCATTCTTCCTGAGGATGTTTCCCATATTATTGCAGTACTATCAGAAGAAGCAGTAACAAGTTTTTTTCCATCCATACTGAAATTAGCATTCAATATCCAATCAGAATGGCCATCCAAACTATTGAGGAGTTCGCCTGTTACAACATCCCAGATTTTAACAGACTTGGATGTCGTAACAACAGTTTTTGAATCAGGACTGAATTTTGCACTTAAAATGGTGTAATTGCAGTTTTTATCCTCAATACTAAAAAGTAATTTTCCTGTTTGCGCAGACCATATTTTAGCGCTATTATCTCCTGCAGTTACAATTCTTTCATTATCTGAACTGACATTAACTGAATTAACTATGTCCGAATGCCCTTCCAGACTATATAGTAATTTACCTGTTTTTGCATCCCATATTTTTGCAGTATGATCATTTGAACATGTCACAATTATTTTTCCATCCGGACTATAACTAATTGAATTGATTTTTTCTGTATGTCCTACAGGTAATCCTAATTTTATATCCTGTCCAACTGCAAAAGAACTAAATATGATGGCTGAAAAAAAAAGGATGAGTTTCATCATTGAGAGTCCATATTTAGCTCTGTAATATTATTCAATTTCAATGGTACACACAGAAATAGGATCAGAATACACATATCCGATGCCCCCTGCTGAAATCTCAGGCTCCCATTTTTCAGTAAGCTTGTTCCATTTGTATTCAGTTTGCCCGCCTGGTACTGAATATTCATAAGCAACACTCATGGCAATGTAATAACGATGTCCGGAACTTGCATGTTGAATTAAACTTCCCCATTTGGGATAACTATCTGACCATAAACAACCGTTTGTTGTATATGAAGGCATTTTTGTCTCAAATTCATAAAAAACTTTTCCGCAAGGTTCTGCCCAAAGTGGCAATTCGTTTATATTTGTCGGCCATGGTGTATTAGGAGTTACCTGATCAGTTGTTCCATCATGGGAACACCAAACTCTAAACACAACCAAATCAGCAGTCTTGTGCTTCAAGTTTTGGGGTTTATCTTTTTTAAGATCTGCCAAATAAGTTCCCAATGTCTTATCTTCTTTAAATATAGACCTCAAATCAACTGTTGTTTCACTGGCAGCTTTTATGAAAAATTTGCCATCTTTGTACGTAAACTGATCTGGGTTGTAGGAAGTTTTTGCAGGATAACCGCTATGAGAAGCTACAATTATACCTCGACCAAATGTATTAATATACTGTGGGTCAAGTTGAGCAAAAACTGAATAGGAGAATACAATCATAAGAACAAATAAAAATATTTTTAATTTCATAATTGAAAAGTTTTAATTGTTAATAAATAATTTTAAATTACAGCCAATGCTTTATTTTAAATTGCAATTATTTTAAAAAGTCCTAACAGCACGAACTCTTTTTGACTCAATTTTTAAAACTGCAATCTGGTTTTCCGATATAAAAAATTCTGTCCAGGCATTATTCGCATCACTTTCCGTACTACTCCAATAATAGTCATCAAGGAATGCTGTACCCCCGTTAAAAATCGCAGTAGAATTAATAATAGATTTATTTAGAAACATTTGATGTATTTCCCACTTAGATGGCAAATACCAATCAGAATAATTATCAACTCCTTCTGTTACGGAATAGTTAAGACAGACCTTAGCTGCAAAATTACCTGATGTATTATCATTCGTTTGCAATGCTATTTGCAACATGGTATTTAATTTGCCTGCACCAAAGCCGTCTCCTGTGGCATTCGTAACTCGATCTACGCTATTATGCCAGTATATAGAGTTAGGATGATCCGTTTTAGCACAAATCAAACCATGTTGCCCATTTTCATTTACCCAAAATACAATACCCCCACCGTAATATTCCCCAACATAATGACTATTGCTTCCTCCAATGACACTCTCTGCAGTTTTTGCATGTAATGCATAAGGAACACTCAATAGCTGGCTTGTGCCAGTAATAGTGTAGTTTGTACCACCGGTTGGGTCAGTTTCCGTTTTAATGAAATATGGACCTGCCGACCAATCAATAGTGTTAAATCCGGCACCTGTGCCAATTTCAATCGTGATTAGCCCATTAGCGTTGGTAGCCAGCGTTTGCGTTTCAGTATAAACAACAGTTCCGGTCATTGAACCTTGCAAAATACTAATTTGCATACCTACGGCTTGATTGGTAACCAAAACATCAGAAGAATTTCTGATTACTGCCTGATAGCTCATTTTTTCGGGTGACTGAGCATACACACTTGCAGTTAATAGAATTACTGCTAAAATTGTAAAATACTTTTTCATGTTGATTAATTTTTAACGATTTTGAATGATTGAATCTCTTTTTCTCCCTGTTCTACTTTTAGAAAATATGTTGCTGGAACAAGGTTTTTCATCGAAATAATAGTTTCAAGTCCTTCAGATTTTTTGTTTTCTAAAAGATTTCCGTTTAAGTCATACAGAGTAATAGTGCACTGCGACTTTATATCTCCTTCAATTTTTAAAGTAAGAATATCAGTTGCAGGATTTGGGAAAGCAAAGCATTTCATTGAAACGCCTTTGGCTTCTTCAATACCTATTACTACAGAAATTTCATAGGGTTGCTGTACACCTTCCGCTACCGAGCCATTTGTGCCGGTATGGGTTTGGTACGTAACCTGTCCAACGGAAAAGCTCGCCGAACCTCCGCTGCCCGTAGCATTGCTACCTGTAGCGTTAACGCTTGTCTGTGCCTGTACTCCTGTCAGTCCAAGTACTAACAGGAGTATAGAACTTAATTTTAATCGTTTGTGCAGCATTTTTGACCTCCTTTTTTAATTGTTATTATTTCTGAAATCTATTTTTGTGCAATGTCGCTATCGTCAGTATTATGTTGGGTAACGGCAGTTTGTCTAATAACCACCTTCTATCTTCTAATTTTGATTAAAAATAGAACGATTTATTGAGTTTACAAAATAAAATATGAACAAAGTTTCAATTATTTTAAATGTGTTAAAGAGGCTGATTTTAAGTTTAGAAAAATGATCTTTTGAAAAAAAACAAAGCAATATCTCTCTTAAGCTTTTTGTAGCCTATTACATTATTAATTCTGCGAAGGTTATATGCTGAATGCATAAATCTTACATTAGAATTTGCTCTGTCTATTTCTTTTTTGTAATTATATAACTAAATCCCCTCCCGAAAGCTTTCAGGAGCCGTTTAATATCACGAATGGATGTTCTATAATTGATTGTCTGCCTTTATATATAGTTTTTGGATTTTTTCTACATTTATACGGTTTAGTTCAATGTTTTCGGCATATTCGCTCCGTTCAATTAATCGCACATTTTTGCCGTTTTTCATTAGTCATTTTCTTCATAGTAATATGAGTAGTCAATACCTTTCAAAAACATTTCGCGGTCATTTATTTTTGTGGTGAGTACTTCTCCCAAAAGTGTTTTTAGAACATTATTTTTGGTGGAACTTAACATCATTGCGTTCATGTAATCCCGCTTGCTTATTTTACTCCAATTCACGCATTTTTTGAGGCGTTTTTTTAGTATCAAATCCAACCATATTCTGTTGCTTCTGCCATT
>JBDRPR010000169.1:0-3154 GCA_043826845.1 Bacteroidota bacterium | reverse complement strand
CCCTCTCCCTCATACATGCATCACAGACTATGTCATTCCGAATGGAACGTAGTGAAATGAGGAATCTTAAAAAATGTGGAAATGTTATTTTGCGTAACATCAGTTATTAAGAGATAAATAAAAACGACATTATGAAAATATTTATTTTAATTATAATTTTGACATATTCGATATTATATGTTAATTCTCAAAGTAATCATGAAAAATACTGGTTTTATAGAAACCGGTTAAAATATTTTGTAAGCGTTGGTGAAAACGAAGGCGAATCTTGTATTGCTTGTATAAGAAATAAAAATAAGGAAGGAATACTTCGATTCGGACAGCATTTGACTCATATGGGTTATTACATTGGTATTCTTGCAACTGAATACAGGTTGTTACTTGAAAATAGTCAATTTGAAGATGCGAGCAATACCCTTACTGAATTGGAATATGCCTTACGTGCCTGTGATAGATTAGATAAATGTGAAGATAAAGATCCCTGGAACCAGTCAACCTGGTATTATGATGGTTTTATAGTCAGAGAAGATGTTCCAATAGATTTTTACAGTAAGCACAAGGAGTTAAACAGAGGTCTTGATTTTACTCAAAATATTCAATACTTCAGCAATATTAATCAGAAAGGAATGCCAGCTTATGTAGATACAGTAAATGCATCAATTAATGTATATTATTCTTATTCAGGCCAACCTGATGAATGGACCTTTGCAGATGAAAGAGCCATAAGTTTGGATGAGATTATTGGTTTACTTAAAGGACTTGCCCTTGTAAAATGTTGTTGTTATCAAGGTACATGGCATTACAATAAAGCAGTGGAACTTGCTACTAATATGCTAAAATATATGAGAAATTATGATGATATAGACCCGACTAATCATTGGTGATTATTCAGACCAGATTGTCAGGTTATTTCAAACGGTCACGGTGGAGATGCGAGGGCATACAGATATGGTTTTGCAAAAGCTTACGAATATTTTACCGGAATTCAACCTGAACTGTTTCTATGGCAGGAATATTCTGTTTATTCGACTTATAATGAATGGAAAGACATATGGAATTCTTTTCAATTTATTGGGTGGGGACCAGGCAATAATCATAAAACAGCAGGGCTTGCTGCAATTGGCAACTCTTTTAATATTGGACCTGTAAATACAACAATGTTGGGTATAAAAAATATTACAGATCAGGAAAATTGGGATCCGTTTTATTTGCTATTGTGTAAAGTACTAAATAATAAAAATGATACGAGTTTTATTAATGGAGCTAGAGTTCAAATAAATAATGCACCAACTTGTGGGCCTTATTGCTATGAGAAAAATATTGATTATGCTCCAAATGGTTGGGCAAGCACTGCAAAATTCTGGCACTCGTCTGATGATCAAAATAATGGTGATGAAAGTAATTTAGGTAATTATGATGGAACAGATTATATGTTATTATATAACTTATATCGTCTATCTGTAGAACCAGTTGGTTATGTTAATTTAATTGACAGAAAACTTGATGGTTGTTATTATCCTTTTTATATTGAATTGGGGTTTGGCTCTGGTTTTATTGTAGGCAATAATCAACATCCCGATACCATTCAGGCCTTTGAAACCATTGAAGTAAGCAATATGATTGTTGACAATAAGTTACATCCTGATTTTGGAAATCCAAACGGCACCACTCCTGAAAACGCAAATGTAGCAATGCGAGCAGGTAAAAAAATAATTTTAAAACCCGGATTTAAAGTAGAAAAAGGAGCATATTTTCATGCATATATTGAACCATTCGAATGCAGTAACAATGATGATGATACACCTTCGGTTAAATCAACAGATCAAGGATTATATTCTTATTTCCCTATGTTTACATTAACTGATAGTTTGTATTGTGCAAGAAATTATATGCCAATGGAAAATAATTCTTTCGAAACCACAGAAATTCTAATATCGGAAGAAAATACTGAAACTGCCGAAGATTCAAATATACATAAAGAACTAAGCCTGAGTATTTATCCGAATCCCTGCGATGGTATTTTCTATATTTCTTCTGTAAATTACAGCAATCAGGAAATGCAGGTAATAGTTTTCAATATGCTTGGCAATACAGTTTATTCTGCCACAAATTATTCCGGTGAGTTTACTATTGATATGTCACAGCAGCCTGCAGGAATTTATTATGTGAACATCAATGCAGATAATAAAATATTTAGGAAAAAGGTGGTTGTAAATTAATTCAGATAGTCCAGCAATTTACCCTAACCGCCAAAAAAGCAAAAATCAATTTGTTTCCGGAATTTATTTTGAAAAAGAAAGGAGGGAAGGTGCAAACGATTTGATTTTTAATCTATAACGACTAACATCATGTACATAAATGGATATTCAATTTGAATAATTGTATCTGTTCGGGTATATAGTCTATGGATTGAGGGTAGCTATCGGGAGGTTTGGGAATAAGTTTTTGGTCATAGGGAAATACCATCTACAAATTACTATTGACCAAACTAGCAGCCCAACTCATCAACCATTTACTATGAGTGTCAAAAATTTTCAGACTACCCGAACAGTAACAGTTAATTTTACTATTATTGATCAATTCAGCTAATCAACCAACAGGTTATACTTAGACAAGATAAAGTAATTCCAGTTGGTTGCAGTTAATGGTCCACATTTCAACAAATTTGACTTATAACCGACGTTACGCATAATTTTTATTTTTAGACACGAATTACACAAATTTGCACGAATTTTCATAATATAATTCTTGTTACTACTCAGCAGCATTAAAATGTTAAAAATATATATGCCACAGACTAAGCAGATTAAAGCAGTAAATGAATCTGATTTATTTAAATTTTCACAGAGAAAACCGCCTTGGCGGTTTAAAATCTGTGATAATCTGTGATTCAGATTGCCATAGGGACTGTGGCAAAAAAAACTGTTGAGTAGTTACCACTTCACTATGCCCTTCCCCAAGAATTATAGACACTTCCATACAAATATCGATTATTTGGTATGCCTCCTCTTTATAAACTATACTACAAACGGGATAAATTTACAATCGATTGGATTAATCAGGTAATAGGTTAAAAGGTTGAGCGGCTGGTTTAGTCAATGGGTTATCGTTTTAGGTTTTTGACAACAGACCGGCGACTTTCAACCAAACCAGT
>JBDRPR010000168.1:0-6431 GCA_043826845.1 Bacteroidota bacterium | reverse complement strand
TAATTAAGCTGGGAAATTATTCAAAACAAATTAGTATTATTAAATAGTTAATTATAAGATGATAATCTCATCCTGTTTTACAGGATGAGATTGGTTTTTATTAAAATGAAATATTATACATACATATTGATTCTGCTGTTTTTTGCTAAGGTTTGCATTTCTCAAACAATAAGGTTTAATAATACCTATAATAATTTCTATTTATCAGATTCCAGAAATATTATTGAGTATAAAGATGGATATTTAATATTAGGAGGTGGAAGAGATTCAATTAACTCGCCAAATGGTTTAAAAATAGTAATGATTTATGTTGATACACTTGGTAATTATATTTGGGAAAAAAGCATTGGGGACACAATTTATAATTATTATCATGGTGAAAGAAATTCGTTAAAAATAAATTCTGATGGAGGGTATTCATTGGCAGGACATAGAACCCATCCATCTAACCAAACAAGAGACTGTATGTTAACCAAATTTAATAATAATTTCGATACTTTATGGACAAAATTTTATTTTAATAACTCTGATTTCACTGTATTATATAATCATATACAAACGGATGATGGTGGTTATGCTTTGGTAGGAAGCAGTACCGAAACCGACCCAGACGGGGATGTATTGATTGTAAAAACAGACAGTTTGGGGAATATGGAGTGGTATAAAAAATATGGAACAGGTGCTTATGATCTGGGTTTGTGTCTTGTAAGAACCCCCGACAGAGGATATTTAATTGGTGGCGGATCAAGAGGTTATGGGGGGGGGGATAATTATATAATTAAAACGGATAGTCTGGGGAATATGGAATGGACAGATCATTATGGTCATCCTACCTTAACTGATGGAGGAATAAGTAATATTTTAAAAACAAGCGATGGCGGTTATGTTTTAGTAGCAAGTGAAACAGAATATATAATAGCTGGAATGTACTATTACGGTAAAGGCTGCATAAAAAAATTGGATGGAAATTTAAATGAATTATGGTATAAGAAATATGGTCCCGTACATTTTGAAACAGCACTAGGATCAATTGCAGAGAGATATGATGGCAAGTTCGCAGTAATAAAAATTGAGGGTGATCCTGCATGTAGTAAACTATTATTTTTAAGTTCAGAAGGAGATAGCTTATTTCAACAAGAATATCTTGCACAGGGGTCTACTGATAGACAATGGCTTATTGCCATTAAGGGAACTGATGATGGTGGTTTTATCATGGCCGGTGTCGCCTATGGCCCCCAACAAATGTGGCTTGTTAAGGTTGATAGTTGCGGTTGTGATACAGTTGGTTGTATATGTGATTATTCTGATGTTTCTGAGTTTGCTGAGAGTTCAGATAATGGATTGCTTATTTATCCAAACCCTGCCAATGAAAAACTTACAATAAAGAGTTGCGGTAATATATTGCAAATTGAGATAATTGATTATTTCGGCAGAGTTATAAAAACAATTTCAGAAATAAAGGAACCCGAAAAAACAATAGATGTTTCTTCTTTGCCAAAAGGTTTGTATCTTGTAAGGGTTTATGGAGAAGGCTTTGTTGAAACAAAAAAGATAGTTGTAAATTGATATAAAGCAAGGTACAGAGTACCGAACTCTTTGTAAAGCAGAAGGTAGCAATGGTGTGGAGAGGTGCAGCGCACCGATCTCTCTGTAAAGCAGAAGGTAACAAAAGTATGGAGAGGTGCAGAGCACCGATACTCTCTGTAAAACAGAAGGTAACTACATCAGGGAGGTACAGCGTACCGATCTATCTGAAAAAAAAGAAAAAAGATATGCAGTATACCGGGATATAAATAAAAACACTAAATTTGCTTGATCAGGTGAAGAGCACCGATACTATATGTAACCGAATAAAACAACAACAAACAGAGATACAGAGTACCGTAATAATATTTGTAAATAGTTATTCTATACTTGGTATCATAAATTAGTCAAAGACTAGAATTTCTTACGGAAAACTTCCTTTTTCAGATTCGAGTATTTATCAAAAACGAATAAATTTGAAATAAAAATAGCTAGAAAAACAGATAATATTGATGAAGCGAAAATAGCCATCATTAACAAAATCTGATATTTTATTGCGACACCAGGGGAGCTGCCTCCGATAATTTGTCCTGTCATAGTTCCCGGAAGAGCAATAAGACCAATTACCGCCATACGTGCTATCGTCGGATTAAAGGCATTTTTAAGGGCAGCCTGAATAAAAGGGAAACTCGCTTCTCCTCTGGTGGCTCCTGAGGCTAGAAAAAAACGATAAGTGTTTTCATCCCTACGGATTCCCGTATAAAATGAATTTAATCCGATAATATTGTTTTGCAAAGCATTGCCTAAAATCATTCCTGTAATCGGAATCAGGTATCTTGCATCAAAAACATAATCGAGCCTTATAATATATCCAAGAAAAAATGCATCAACAATCACAATGCTTATCAATATTGCAAGGAAATTCGGAATAAAAAAGAATTTGTTTTTTAAGCCTGATTTACGAGATGTTGTGAAGGATGCAACGATAATCATAATCATTACCCATGCAGAATTTATCCATCCATAATTCCACACAAATAAATATTCAAGATAAATTCCTACAAGAATCAACTGAACTGCCATTCTCGCTGATGCAATCAATGTGCTGAGTAATAATCCGGTTTTGTAATAAACAAAAATGATAACGGGTATAAGAAATACTAAAAACCCTGTGATTAATTCAATCCATCTAATGTCTATAGTCGTATCCATTTAATAATTATTAATAAGTGCCTAAAGTGTTTAAAGTTTTTTTCTTTATTAACTTTAAGTACTTTCAACTTAAAACTTTAGGCACTTTAGGCACTTATTTGTTGTTATAATTCAATAACTTCATCACATTTTTCCAACCATTTTTCATCGTGTGATGTAGATAATACAGTTATATCTTTTATGTTAAATATATGATTAATTACTTTTTCTTTTGATTGATTGTCAAGTGATGAAATTGGCTCATCAAGCAAAAGAAACTTTCTGTTTAGCATCAGTGCAGTTATTAATGCTATTCGTTGCTTTTCACCGCCTGATATTTCATTCATTGATTTAGCAAGAATTGTATCATCAAGTTGGAATTCATTTAAATACTCATCAAGAATTTCTTTTTTATAGGAAACCTTTTTGTTTGTTTTAAAATTAAGTGGGTATTTAATAAAATCTTTTACCTGAATTTGTGAGGATACTTCCTGTGGCACCCATGCAATTCTGCTTCTTAATGTCCGAATGTTTTCGCTTGTAACCGGCATATCATAAAAACTTATTTTTCCTGATAACACAGGAATAAAGCCAAGAATAATATTTATCAGAGTGCTTTTTCCCTTTCCTGATATTCCTTTTATCGCAATCTTTTTATTTTCACCTACTTTTAAATTTAATCCATTGAATAATTGCTGATTATCAAATGTGACATACAGATTTTCGATATGAAGAGCAGTATTATTCATACCTCAGGGCTTCGATTGGGTCTAACCGGGAAGCTTTAATCGCAGGAGTCAGACCTGCAAACAAACCGACGAAAAAGCAAATAACTACACCGCCAAAAATCCAGATCCATGGAATGATAAACGGACCATCAGTCAGCATTGATATAAGATTACCTATTAGTATTCCGAGAATTACACCTAAAAAACCTCCCATCTGACCAATAAAAATTGCTTCAAACAAAAATTGCTGTTTTATAATTGATGCAGTGGCACCCATTGCTTTTCTGGTTCCAATTTCTCTTGTACGCTCAGTTACTGAAACAAGCATAATATTCATTAACCCAATTGCTGCCCCCAATAATGTGATAATTCCTATTAATGTGGCCGCCAGAGTAACATAACTTAAATTCTCAAAAAGAAGGTTTGCAAGATTATCACTTTTTGTAATTTCGAAATTGTTGTCGTCAATTAATTTTAATCTTCTGATTCTTCGGAACAGACCCTCGGCTTCACCAAGAGAAGCATCCAGTAATTTCGGGTCAATTGGCATCACATTAATAGTAAACGACATATCTGGTCTTGAAAAATACATCCTTACGTTGGTAAGTGGAAGGAGGCAAATTTTATCACCGCTGTTTCCCATGCTTGTGCCTTTTGATTTTAGAATCCCTATAATTTTGTATCGTCCACTTCCAACAGTAATGATTTTATTTATCGGATCTTCATCATTTTTAAAAAGATTGTCAGCAAGTTCAGAACCAATGATGGCATAATTCCTGTTCATTCTGATTTCCTGTTCAGAAAAATTTCTTCCGTTCAGTATTTCATATCCTGCTGTTGTCAGGTAATTTTCATCAATACCTATTACTGGAATGTTGGGATTTGTTTTTTCTGACATATATTTTACAGTGGCTACATTTGATGCAAATACAGATATACTTACAATTGTTGGGAAATCATATTCCTGTTTGAATCTTTCTGCATCTTTATAGCTGATGTACTTATAATCCACAGATCTTCCGTGTCCTCTGTTAATGCGAATTCCCATATTCTGGATTGTAAAAGTGTTAGCTCCCATGCTTGTAAATTGTGTTGTCAGCGAGGATTTTATTGACTCAATAGCAGTAAGAATACCAACTAATGCCATTATTCCGATTGCAATAATCAATACTGTAAGTACAGTACGCAATAAGTTTGTTTTCACAGAACTTACTGCAATTCTCACATTTTCTCTGAATAGCGCAGTGAATCTCATAATAAATTTGACATACAAAAGTACAAAAGATATTTAAATGTTTATTACCTTTGTTCTTAATGATAAAAACCTATAAAAACCTTGAATATGAAATTTTCTGTTATTACTTTTTGTATAATTTTTTTGTTAAAGGCTGGTATTTATTCCCAGCAAATTAATAATAATGATTTTGAAGACTGGACTATACAGCATCTGTATGATGAGCCGGACGGGTTTCTGACATCAAATATGTGGACATTTATGTCTGCCGGAACCGGGACAGTTTTAAAAGTTACTGATTCTTATCACGGTACATTTGCTGCCAGACTTGAGACAATTTTATCTGGTACAGACACTTCTGCAGGTATGATGTTAATTGGAATGCCTGGAAATCAGACTATTGACGGAGGGATTCCGTTTACAAGTACTCCTGATTCTGTTTCAGCTTATATAAAGTATGACATTCAACCCAATGACACAGCATTTTTTATTGTAGGATTTAAAAAGAACGGAATTTTTATTGGTCAGGCTGTAAAAACATTTGTTGGATCTCAAACTCAATATGCCCGTTTTTCAGTACCTACAGGTCTTGATATTATGAATCCACCGGATTCTATGGTCGCAATTATTACCTGTTCAAGTATGGATCCTCCCCAGATTCCAGGAAGCACAATGACTCTCGACAGCATAAGTTTTATTAATTCTCTGCAAGAGTTTCCAAATGGCAGTTTCGAAACATGGACCTCATATGATGTAGAGGAACCTGATGATTGGACAACTCTGAATTTTGCAGGTCTGGGCACAGGTCAATATTCTGTTACAAAATCAGCAGATAGTTATCACGGAAGTTTCGCATTAAGTTTAGAAAGTGTTTCTATGCCATGGGGTGATACACTTGGCTTTATTACCAATGGAACATTTGGTGGTAACGGTCCTGAAGGGGGCATGCCTGTTTCTGCAAATCCAATGAAAGTTACCGGATATTATAAATATACTCCTGTTGGTAACGATACTGCACAAGCCGGACTCTTTACTTTCAGATATGATTCTCCGGCTGATTCAACCATTACCCTTGAAATGGCTGTAATAAATTTGACATCAACAAATACCTATACATATTTTGAAATCCCTTTGACAAGAAATCTATATCCTCTTGCTGATACATTGAATATTATTTTTACAGCAAATAAAATGGGGACAAGTTCATCTGCTCTTGGAAGCGTACTATTGATTGATAGTCTCAATATAATTTATTATCCGCTTCCTGTCAATATTCAAACAACAGATTATTTTTCTAATAGCAAGATCTCTGTTTTCCCAAATCCTGCTGATGATATTATAAATGTTAAATTGCCCGAAAATCTGATATTGGATGAAATAAAAATATACAATTCTAATGGTCAAATTGTCAGAAACGTGAAAGTGAAGAATCAGCTAATAACAATGAATATTTTTGATCTTCCATCAGGTTTATATTATTTTCAATGTGTTGATTTGAAAGGTAATATTGCAGGTTCAGATAAGTTTGTAAAAAATTAAAATTTTTCAATGAATTAATTTAAATAATTAAAAATCACGACTATGAAAACAACAACCATCAGAATTATTTTTTCCTTATTAATTATTGTATCAATTATTATTGCAGGCTGCAAGAAAAAAGAAGAAGAACCTGATCCGGTTGTAAAAGCCACTATTGGAATGGGTATTAGTGATGCAAAAGATCCATATTCAGCAAAAGGTTTTAAAAACAGCAT
>JBDRPR010000167.1:0-4740 GCA_043826845.1 Bacteroidota bacterium | reverse complement strand
ACCCATACTTACAATGCTGATTTTGTAGTATTTGATAAAATAATATTTGAAGTTAAAGCAATCGAATTACTAACTGATAGCCATACTAAACAAACCCTGAATTATCTCGCAGCATCCAAGCAAAAATTAGGATTATTAGTTAATTTTGGTCAAGACAGTTTAGAGTATAAAAGAATCATACTATGATAATTCGTGATAATTCGTGCAATTCGTGTCAAAAATAATAATTTGCGTAACATCAGATATTAAGATAAATTTCATACTGCATGTAGTATCTTCATCATCTAGTGATTGTAATGCGTCACTTTCAAGCTCTTTTGATGGGATTGCTTCAACTGTATCGCTTAATTCGATAAAATGTTCATTATATTTTAATAAAAAATACTAATTGCGTTTGGCTTTAGAAGGATTAATCGTATATTTGTCGCAACTATAGTTATTTTGTTTTAACACATTAAAAAATTCTTTAAAAATGAAAAATTTTAAATTTGTTTTGGTTGCCTTCGCATTGTTAAGTTTTATCTCTTTTTTCGGATGCCAATCTTCTACTAAAAGTACTGAAGATGCTCTTAATGAATTAAATACTTCTCTGGACGAAGCAGTAGATGAACTGGAAACTGATATTCAGGATATTGAAGAAGAAGTAGTGGATACTACTGTCGTTGTTGAAGAAGCAACTGAGTAAAAAAAACTTTAGAAAAGAGGCTGTTTCAAAAGAACGGCCTTTTTTTTAAAAAAACTTATCGTTTAATCAATATAAGGCTCGTAAAGAACTTCAATTCTTACAATAATTTCGCTTGCAATTTTATCCCTGACAATTGTCGGGATTTTTATTTCATAATCCTCAGGATGCAAAATAAAAGTTGATTTAGCAAAAATCTTATTCTTTTTAATAATCAGATTTCCCTTTTCCTTTATTGATTGGGTAACCCCGTGAATTGTCAATTCTCCTTCAACTTCAACCTCATATTCATTCTTATCTATAAGAACAATTTTTGAAAAGTCCAGGATTTTACCCTTAAATTTTGCCTGAGGAAAAATATCTGTTTCTGCATAGTTCTCATAAAAATGCTCTTCAGCCAAAGCCTGTTTAAATTTAAATCCTCTCATCACCACACCAAAAACAACTTCGCCTGAATTCATATTTATAAAAGTAACAACAGTTTTATTTTGCGCTTTAAGGGTAATAAAAGGCGTTTCTGATATAAAACCTATATATGCGTTTTTGCAATAGTACTTTTGTTGAGAATAAGCAAAAAGAAGAGAAAAAATCAATATTATACTAATCACTAATCGCTTCATATTCCTTCTCTTTTTTATTTAAAGTAAATACCCTTGTTATATTAAAACCAAAATGAATATCTCCATTTTTCCATGATCCGTTTGTTGTCCCTAAAAAGGCATTTTCAGTCATTGTAGGAGCATTTGTAAGCATTAGCTGAAAAACGTGGCTACCGGTTTCAATATCAAAACCAATTGACAAGGGAAAAGTATTGTTTTCGGATACTCCAACATCTTTGACATTATTTATAAGAAAGTACTCAAAATTCAACGATGTACGGTTTGTCAGTTTATATCTTCCACCAATTCCCAGAGAATAAATGTCATTATTCATAGAGCTGTATTTCACCATATTTCTATGAATTAAAACCGGAGATAGCTGCAAAGAGATTTTCCTGTTAATTTTTTTTGCAATCAGTAGTTGATGAATATATGATAATCTTGAACTAAAATAATTTGTACGGCTTGTATCGCTATATTTAAGTGAATTCACATATATTCCGGTCAGATATGAAACAGATACCGGAAAGCTTTTTTTGCCTGTTGATTGTCTTAATATGCTTGCCTTTATAAAGCCATTAAATGTTTTTTCATAAGTTGCTCTCCCCGCTCCTGCCATCAACCAGTCAAAAATGCCATATTCAAGGCTGAAATATGAACTGGAATAATCAAGACCAAAAAGTTCATATGATCCTGTATTTAACTTGCCAAAACGGTGTGAAATTCTGAAATCCAAATCATTTTGCTGCATTCTTTCTATGGAATGACCGGTGATTATCCGAGTAGATTTAAAAGTAGCAATAACCGGAACAGGTTGATCTTTGATATTAAGATTTAACAGGGAATCAAGCTCGTCTTGCTGCGAAAATGAATATAAAGAAATAACTGATAATGCTATGACTATTAATAAATATCTGAAATTAATACAATTCATAAATTAGTTGTTTTGAGCTCCGTTTTCAACCCAGATATTTGCTTTTTTCAGAGAGCAGCTGTCTAACTGATAATCAACAGGCATTCCAATATATTCAATATTGTAGCTGATTGATCCTATAAAACTTTCGTCATCAACAGACTTTTTTACATCAGTATAGTTTTCCAATGAAACATTTCCTCCATATAAAACATATTTTTCTTCAGAATGACAATTATAGCAATGTCCATAAATTATTGGCAGAATATCTTTTGAAAAACAAACATTTGACGTATCACAACTACTGATTGAATTTACAGGATACAATTCATCTTCTTTGTCGTAATAACATGAATTAGTACAACATATTAATATAAAAAAAACTATTGATATTGAATAATATCCTGCTTTCATAACGGAATTTCAAAAATATAAAAAATCATGGCAATTATTGATCTTTTAGGCATTAAATTAAAAATGGATGTCAGGAGTTGAAAATGTTATATGAAAACGATATCAAGTCAATTGAATTTATTTCTTACAGCCTGAAAATAAAATAATCATCGTCTCCATGAACGGCTTCTGGCCATAGCTTCGCTATCGTCGGCAAACTTATTTTTTGTAATAAAGTTAAATATTCTTTTAAGAAAAAAATATACTTTGGCATCTATGCGGAATTTCCTGTAATTATACTTTAATCTCAAATAGCAGAGCGGATAAAAGAGTTTGTTGACAACATAATCAATAAATTTGATTTTTTTATCCTTGCTTTTGTAATGTCCGGGATTAGAATATTTAAAATACAACCAGATGAAATCGTGCAGTTCTTTTCTGTAATTCCTTTTCCACCATGGAGCAGTATATGTATTGGAAATAAACTGAGTAATCTGATCAAAACTTTCAAATTTCTGAAATCCGTATTTTATACTCTCTTCATACAAAGGTGTTTTTGGTAGTGGTACAAAGAAATTAATCCCAACCTCGAGCGACTTATTAATTAATTTAACTTTACTGATCAAGTCGAGAGTCATTGAAAAGTCCTTATCGGGATCCCACGGAAATGCAACCATAATATACATCACACACTTGATATTGTATAATTTCAGAAGTTTTGCCACATCAATACAATTCTGCACAGTAGTTTTTTTCCTGATTCTGTCCAGTATTCCCTGATCACCTGATTCAGCACCAAATCTGATAGACCTGCATCCTGCCCGATATATTATTTTCAGGTCATCTGCTGAATAATTTTTCAGGAATGTACCGATATGAGCATTTGCTTCCCATTCAATAATGATGTTTTTATCTATTATCTGATTGCATAATTCAATCACAAATGACCTGTTCCCAAAAAAGTGATCATCATCAAATGAAATTTTAAATACCCGATAATTTTTAGTAAATAATTCAAGGTCAGCAATTATTGTTGCGACATCTTTTGAAAATGTTTTTTGCCCCCAGATGGTTGTAAGACAGCAAAAAGTACAATTATACGGGCAACCGATAGTGGCAATATAGTTCAGACTTCGGATACTATTTTCATGAGCACCGTTGATCTCAATAATTTTATTAATATCGATTTTGGTAAAATCAATAAGAGGAAATTCATTTTCATTAACAACAGGGTGAAGTTCATTAATAAATATTTCTTCATTTTTTTTATAGCCAAGTCCTTCAATATTTTCAAAAAGTTCATTGTTCAACAATGCCAGCACTAATTTTCTGAAAGGATATTCACCCTGTCCGTGAATAATATAATCAACGTACTTTTCACTCAGCGCAATCTCAGGTAGTACATTCGGGAACCATCCTCCCCATACAATGCCGGCATTTGTATTTTCCTTTATATAAGCAGAGAACTTTTTGCCCGAAATCATCTGGTATCCTATCATCACACTCACACCTGCCAGAATCAGATCATTTCTGTTTGAATCAATAATGCTGAAATAATCAGGTTGTATTCGCTCATCAATAACAATTACTTCAACAGGGTTGTCACGCAACATTCTTTCGAGGTTGAGCACTGAAAATGGAAGGTTCGGAATCTGCCTGTTCTTATCAACTAAAGGATAGAATAATATTATCTTATTCATCTGCAATTATATTTTTTAAAGGTCAGATGTTCATTCCGATAGCTATCGAAAGTCCAAATATCATTTTCGTATAGTGTGAAAAAAATTTCATCGCTATTTCATAATAATTTCATGAAGATCAAATGTAGGATAAAATATGAGAAGTCGATAATATTATTATAATTATTTAAAAAAGTCTCAAATTAATGTCATTGAATTTTAAAAAAGATTATTTTGATAGAACAAATGAACCCCCGCTTGCCCCTCTCCCCCAATGGCCATCACACCCCTTAAGGGAGCCCAAACACACGGAACAAGCGAACAACTAGACAACAAAACAACATCGATGTTCAAAATTCGTTGATCTTCAATAGTTTATTAAATAATTTTCTATATACCTGTTCTTTTATTGTTTAACAATCTTCTTAATTCCTACTCCATCTTCCGATATTACCTGTAATAAGTATGTACCAC
>JBDRPR010000166.1:0-5468 GCA_043826845.1 Bacteroidota bacterium | reverse complement strand
AGTATGGGTTTATACCTGAAGAAGCAATAAATGAGATAGAGAAAAAACTTGAAATATCAACAGTTGATATTGAACAAACTATTTCTTTTTATCATTTTTTCTCGGTAAAGCCAAGAGGTAAATATGTAGTTTATCTGAATAATAGTGTTGTTGCCGGTTTTATGGGACGAGCAGAAGTTGCGAAAGCATTTGAAGAAGCTGCAGGATGTGGATTTGGTGAAACAACAACAGATGGTTTAATAGGTTTATATGATACTGCATGTATCGGTATGAATGATCAGGAGCCTGCTGCATTAATCAATGGAGTTCCATTTACAAATTTGACAATTGATAAAGCAAAAGAACTTATTGCTGGTTTTAGAGCTGGTAAAGAAGTTTATGAATTTGTTAGTCCTCTTGGAGACGGAGCAAATAATTCTCAGTATCTGAAATCGATGGTTAATAATAATCTTAAGAAAAAAGGTGCAGTTTTATTCACTGAATATACTTCAGGAACAGCTTTGAGAAAGCTTACTGAAATGACACCTGAACAAGTAATTAACGAAGTAAAGGCTTCAAATATAAGAGGCAGGGGTGGTGCCGGATTTCCTACAGGTATGAAATGGGAATTTTGTACAAAATTCAAAGCTAAAGACCGTTATGTAGTTTGTAATGCTGATGAAGGGGAGCCAGGAACATTCAAGGACAGAGTGATACTAACAGAATTGCCTCACCTTGTTTTCGAAGGTATGACAATCGGAGGATATGCAATCGGTGCAAAAGAAGGAATACTATATTTACGTAATGAGTACAAATATTTACAATCACATCTTGAAAATACTCTTGATAGTTTAAGAAGTAAAAATTTATTGGGGATAAATATTGCCGGTAAAGCAGGTTTTGATTTTGATATCAGAATTCAGTTTGGTGCAGGTGCTTATGTTTGTGGTGAAGAATCAGCACTTATAGAATCTGCAGAAGGCAAAAGAGGAGAGCCAAGAAACCGTCCTCCTTTCCCTGTACAGTGTGGTTATATGGACCAACCTACAATTGTTAATAATGTTGAAACTTTAAGTTCAGTAGTGAAAATAATTGAGAAGGGCGGTGATTGGTACAAAGCGATGGGTACAAAAAATTCATCAGGTACTAAATTATTAAGCATTTCAGGTGATTGCAAAAATCCGGGAGTTTATGAAATCGAATGGGGAATATCAGTCAATCAAATGCTTGAAATGGTTGGTGCTGAAAATACTATGGCAGTTCAGGTTGCTGGTCCTTCGGGTGTTTGCTTACAACCAAGTCAGTTTGACAGAATAATTGCGATTGAAGATCTTCCTACCGGTGGTGCAATGATTGTTATCGGAAAAAACAGAAATCTGTTAAAAGATGTTGTGTTAAATTTCACAGAATTCTTTGTTGATGAATCATGCGGTTCCTGTTCAACTTGCCGAGCATTAAATGTATTATTGAAAAATAAACTTGAAAAAATTATTGACGGTAATGGAATAAAATCTGATATTGAAGATCTTGAAAAATGGAGTGTGGTTTTAAGCAAATCTGCACGATGCGGACTTGGTCAGACTTCATCAAATCCCATTGCTACAACAATAAAGAACTTTAGAGATAAATATGAAGCATTAGTGAAAGATACTGAATATTTCAGTGAATTCGATATGGCTGCTTCAGTAAAGGATTCATGTGAATATGTTGGAAGAACACCTAATATTCATTAAAAGTAAAATTTGTACAAATGGGATTAATAAATAATTTATTCGGGAAAAAAGCAGATTCTTCAAATCAGGAGAAACCTGCCGGAAATATTAATATTGAAAAAAAACAAGATAACATGGATACTAAAATAAAATTTAATATCGATGGTAAAGAATGTGTCGCAGAAAAAGGCACATGTCTGGTTGATGCAGCTGCTGATAACGGAGTCTACATCCCTACTCTTTGCCATATTAAAGGCTATAAACCTGCTGGATCCTGCAGAATATGCACTGTTAAAGTTGACGGAAGAAATGCAGCAGCCTGTAGCACTCTTCTTGATGAAGGAATGAAGATTGAGAATGACATTGCTGAACTTAATGACCTGAGAAAAGCAATTGTTGAAGTGTTATTCGTTGAAGGAAATCATTTTTGTCCTTCATGCGAAAAAAGCGGAAATTGTGAATTACAGGCTTTAGGTTATAAATATCTGATGATGGTTCCAAGATACCCATATTCATTCCCGCTAAGAGAAGTTAATGCTGATGCTCCGAAAATTTATCTTGACAGAAATCGATGTATCATGTGCAAAAAATGTATTCGTCTCGTTAAAGATGAATCGGGCAAAAGTATCTTTGCTTTTAAAAATCGAGGTGCACATCTGGAGATAAATATTGATAAAAAATTAGCTGCAAAAATGTCCGACGAAAAAGCACAGTATGCTATGGACAATTGTCCTGTAGGTGCTATTCTAAGGAAAGAAAAAGGTTACGATCAGCCTATTGGTACCCGTAAATATGATACTAAACCAATCGGTAGTGATATTAAAAGTGTTTTACAATAATAAAATTAATGGAGGTACAATATAATGAGTAAACCAGTAGTTGCAACAACATCATTAGCCGGATGTTTCGGTTGTCACATGTCAGTTTTGGATATTGATGAAAGAATATTAACACTTGTTGAGCTTGTTGAGTTTAACAAGTCACCTGTTGATGATATTAAAACTTTCACCAAACAATGTGATATAGGCTTAATTGAAGGTGGAGTATGCAATAGTGAAAATGTTCATGTTCTGAAAGATTTTCGTAAAAATTGTAAAATTTTGGTTGCTGTAGGTGAATGTGCTATTATGGGCGGATTACCTGCATTAAGAAACGGAATTCCTATAAAAGAATGCCTTGAAGAGGCATATATAAACGGACCGACCGTGCAACAAAATACTGAAAAAATTCTTCCAAATGATGATGAACTGCCTATGATACTTGACAAAGTTTATCCTTGTCATGAAATTGTTAAAATTGACTATTATCTTCCGGGATGTCCACCAAGAGCTGACCTTATTTGGAATGCCCTGGTAGCATTGGTTACCGGCGATGAACTGAAATTACCTTACGAAGTTGTTAAATTTGATTAAAAAAAAAGGAGAAAACAATGGCACAAAAAATCACTATAGAACCTGTAACCAGAGTCGAAGGACATGGAAAGGTTACCATTCACCTTGATGACCAAGGTAATGTATCGCAAAGCAGATTGCATATTGTTGAATTTAGAGGATTTGAAAGATTTGTTCAGGGTCGCCCTTATTGGGAAGCTCCTGTTCTGGTTCAACGATTATGCGGTATCTGTCCTGTAAGTCACCATTTGGCAGCCGCAAAAGCTCTTGACGTAATCGTAGGAGCCGGAACTGGTAAAGGTTTAACACCAACAGGTGAAAAAATGAGAAGACTAATGCATTATGGACAAATATTCCAGTCACATGCTTTACATTTTTTCCATCTGGCTTCACCTGATTTATTATTTGGTTATGATGCGGATCCGGCAATAAGAAATGTTATCGGATTGATTTTAACTCCGGAGTATAAAGATCTTGCTGTTCAGGCAGTAATGATGCGAAAATACGGTCAGGAAATTATTCGTGCAACTGCCGGTAAAAAAATCCATGGAACAGGCGCAATACCAGGTGGAATTAACAAAAATCTTAGTATTGCTGAAAGAGATGAATTTCTGAAAGGACCGGATCCTTTGAATATTGACAAAATGATTGCCTGGTCAGTGGGAGCACTTGAATTATTCAAAGCTCACCATGCTCAGCATAAAGACTTCCTTGACAACTTTGCATACTTCCCATCAAATCATTTATCACTGGTTAGAGAAGATGGTGCACTGGATTTATATCATGGAGTTCTGAAAGCTATTGATTCTGAAGGTAATGTTATCTTTGACGGCGTAGACAGCCAGCAATATAATGATTATATCGAGGAAGAAGTAAGATCATGGTCATACATGAAATTCCCATATATAAAATCATTAGGAAAAGAAAAAGGATGGTACAGGGTTGGCCCACTTGCCCGTTTAAACACAGCAACACATATTCCAACTCCTTTAGCCCAGAAAGAATTTGAAGCATACAAAGCCTACACTAACGGAAAACCAAATAATATGTGTATGCACACTCATTATGCTCGCCTGATCGAATTGTTGCACGCTGCAGAAATGATTAAAGAACTGTTGAATGATTCGGATTTACAGAAAAACGAACTCGTAGTAAAAGGAACAAAGCAAAAAAGAGGTGTTGGTCTGCTTGAAGCTCCTCGTGGAACTTTATTCCACCATTATGAGATTAATGACAATGATCAGATTGAAAAAGCAAACCTTATTGTTTCTACAACAAACAATAACCAACCAATGAACGAATCTGTAAATTTTGTTGCTAAGAAAATGATGAATGGTCAGAAGCAAATTACTGAACCTATGATGAATGCTGTTGAGGTTGCTATTCGTTGCTATGACCCGTGTTTAAGTTGCGCAACTCATGCTTTGGGCAAAATGCCTCTTGAATTTTCTTTATTTGATGCAGATAATTTATTGATTAATAAAATGATAAAATAGTTTTTTTAATTCGGAAAGAGAAATGCCTTCGAAAGAGGGCATTTTTTTTTATCAAATTTACGGATTTTTCATTCCTCATAAAATTCTGATTATTTTTTTTCTAAATTTGACAATTATAAAAAATTGTAATATTCCTAATCAATGAAAACTATGTACAATATTATTATTTTCATTTTCGGGGTGATATCTGCATATCCACAGGTTAATAATATTTCATTTGCTGATACAATCTATCCTTTCAGTAAATGGCAACAGGCTGATATTGAAAGGGCAAATACAGCTGCCAAGATTGAATTTCTGACCGATGAAGAAAGAGAAATAATTTTTTTATGCAATCTTGCAAGGATAAACGGAAAACTTTTTAATGAGACCTTTTTAGCAAAATATATAGCAGAAAACGATATTCAAGAAGAGTTCTATTTGCAGTCCCTGCAAAAAACACTAAAAAAAACAAAGAAACTTCAATGTTTTATTCCGGCTGATGATCTGTTTGAAATTGCGAAAAAATATGCTATTGAGGCAGGAGAGAAGGGATGGGAAGGTCATAGAAATTTTAATGCACGCTTTAAAGAAGCAGGTAAGAATTATACTGAAACCGGTGAAAATTGTGCATACGGGTTTGACTCAGGAGTTGATATCGTTTTTATACTGTTGATAGATAAAAACGTTGCAAATTTAGGCCACAGGAAAAATATTTTGAATAAAAATTTCAGCCACATTGGGGTATCAATTCAACCGCATAAACAATATGAATTTAATTGTGTAATGGATTTTGGATCAAAAGTTTATAGTAAGAAATAACTGTGACATTTCTGAAATTTTAATAATTAATAGTTTAAATCCAGATAATCTGTATTGTAGGAGATAGATATTGCACAGATTTAATAAAT
>JBDRPR010000165.1:0-13537 GCA_043826845.1 Bacteroidota bacterium | reverse complement strand
GTGGAATGTTCTTGAAACAACAGGGCAACCGGTTTCTATGAAGACTTAGTTTTTTTCGTAATAACCTCACTATTACCAATGGTATATTTTCTGTTTCTGATTTTTTTTCCACAATCATATTGTAAGATGTGTACCTTCTTGTCGTTTTCAAATTCTTCACAACTTAAGTCGAACTCACGTTATATAATGACTCAAAATTATTGAGATAATGTACTTACGCGTATATTAACACACACCATAGCAAAGAGAAGGTATAAAACCTTAACCTGACTTTCATTTTTTATTATTAACTACATTTTGTGCGGATAATAAATTCACATAACCCCGATTTTTTAAAATAAGCTTTAATAATAATGTATTGTATGTATCATTTTTCTAATTTTGCGACCTGATTTTTTTGCTTTGAGAGTATATCGAGATATAAATGAATTCAATGTTAAAATTCCGGTTGTTACAATCGGAACCTTTGATGGCGTTCATAAAGGGCATGTTAAAGTCATTGAATCGTTAAACAAAAAAGCTGGTGAAGTTGGCGGGGAGTCAGTAATTTTCACATTCTGGCCTCATCCTCGTCATGTTCTTTCAAAAAATGAAAATATTCCGGTTTTAACAACGATAGAAGAAAGGATTGAACTGTTTCAGAAAGCAGGAGTTATGCATCTTATTATTTTCCCTTTTTCAAAAGAATTTGCAATGCTTTCTTCTGAGGATTTTATTAGAGACATTATCGTTGATAAAATCAGAACAAAACATCTGGTTATTGGTTATGATCACCAGTTTGGGAAAAACAGGGAAGGCAATTATGATATGCTTATTAAATTTTCAGGTCTTTATGGCTTTACTATTGATAAAATAGACCCACACCATATAAATGATAATAATACAAGTTCGACAAAAATAAGGACAGCAATTGAAAGCGGTGATCTTATTACTGCAAAGACTTTTCTGGGATATGACTATATGCTTAAAGGAAAAGTAGTGAAAGGAGACCAATTAGGAAGGACTTTAGGATTTCCTACTGCAAATATTTTACTGGGAAATCAAATGAAGCACATTCCGAAAATAGGGGTTTATGCAGTTGAGATAATATATGATAATAAATTTTTCCAGGGAATGTTAAATATCGGATATCGCCCGACTGTCAGCAAAAACTATAAAAACCGTCAAATTGAAGTGCATATTTTTAAATTTGACCAACAAATTTATGATGAGGAAATAAGCATTATTTTCAAATATCGTATGCGTGATGAGAAAAAGTTTGATTCAATCGAAGGTCTTAAAAAACAACTCTATAAAGATAAAATCATTGCTGAAAACTTTTTTAATCTAAAAATATCCTGATTATTCCAGCCTATCCATTTTAATGCCTGAATTCTTTTTTATCTATTTTTACAATGATTTTCATTTCTCCTTTATTTCATTTAATTTTGAAGATATAAAATCAATAAATTTTTTACTATGTTTGACAAATCAGCATATATAAATCGCAGAAATTCAGTAAAAAAACAAATCAACGACGGAATTGTTCTGATTCTTGGAAATACTGAAAGTCCTATGAATTATGCAGCAAATACCTATAAATTCAGACAGGACAGCAATTTCTTTTATCTCTTTGGAATTGATATGCCTGGTTTTGCGGGTGTACTGGATATTGAAGAGAATAAAGATTATATATTTGGAAATGATGTTGATATTGATGACATTATCTGGATGGGGCCACAACCTCTTGTTCAGGAAATTGCCGAATCTGTTGGCATCGAGCATACAGCTCCCTTTAATAATCTTGAATTGTTTATTAAGGAAGCTATCCGAAAAAACCGGAAAATTCACTTTTTACCACCTTACAGGGCTGAAAACAAAATTTTACTTTTGAATCTTCTTGAGATCACAATAGACAAATTAAAAGAAGCATCTTCAAAAGAACTTGTGAAAGCAATTATTTCGTTACGTGCAGTAAAAGACAGAATTGAAATTGCACATCTTGATTCTATTATGGACATTGCTTTTGAAATGCATACAGCAGCTATGAAAATGGCAAGACCCGGAGTTTATGAAAGAGAAATTGCTGCTGAAATTGAAGCCATAGCATTATCGTACGGAGGAACAGTTTCATTCCCTGTGATTTTAACAAAAAACGGAGAAACTCTTCACAATCATTGTCATGAAAATGAATTAAAATCAGGCGATCTGATGCTTGCTGACGCCGGATTTGAATCACCAATGCATTATGCAACTGATCATACACGTACAGTTCCGGTAGGAGGAAAATTCACCCAGAAACAAAGAGAGATATATCAGATTGTACTGAATGCAAATAACGGAGCTTCAGATATGATTGCTCCTGATGTTCCATATAAAACTATTCATCTGCATGCCGCTAAAATAATTGCAACCGGACTAAAGGATTTAGGTCTGATAAAAGGAGATATTGATGAAGCAGTAAATGCAGGCGCACACACAATGTTTTTCCCTCACGGACTTGGACATATGATGGGGCTTGATGTTCATGACATGGAAGATCTTGGCGAAAATCTTGTAGGTTATGATAAAGATGTGAAAAGAAGCGATCAGTTTGGCACGGCATATTTGAGAATGGGACGAATGCTGAAACCGGGATTTGTTGTTACAAATGAACCCGGAATATATTTTATACCTGCACTGATTGAAAAATGGTATAAGGAAAAAATCAACCACCAATTTATTAATTTTGATAAAGTGAACGAATATCTTGATTTTGGAGGGATCAGATTAGAAGATGATATTCTTGTCACAGAATCAGGGAGCAGAAATCTTGGTAAAAAACGAATTCCAATCGAAATTCACGAAATAGAAGAAATAACCGGCAAAGGAAAATAATACCAATTTGGAGAAAGGTTTTGCAGATTATGAATGAAGAAATGATGGAATGATGGAATGATGGAATTTCAAAACCATTTTCTCACTTATCACCAGTTTCCCCATATAATCCTTATATGCTTTGGGGTTTCATAATCGTGATTATTTTAATAATTTGAATTTCCTAATGACTTCATTTAAAAAAAAGAGAAATAAAACAAGAAATATTTGTTAAAGTATTGTGTTTTAACATGACAAAAAACATATTGTCAACCGGGTTTAATGATTAATTTTGCGCAGATTAATTATTAAGTAAATATGAACTCAAAGGAAAAATTATTTCAGGAATTTCAGGCTGCAACTAAAGATCAATGGAAAGAAAAAGTAATAAAAGACCTGAAAGGCGCTGATTTTTCGAAATCTCTGGTTTGGAAAACTTCTGATAACGCTGAAATTCAACCATTGTATTCTGCCGAAGATCTTGAGAATCTTGAATATTTGAATACAGAACCGGGAAAATTTCCTTATACTCGTGGCAATAATTCTAAGGAAAAAAGCTGGTTGATACGTCAGGATTTTTGTATTGATAATGTGGATGAAACAAATAAAAAGATTTTACATGCAATTGAAAATGGAGTTACATCTATTGGGTTATATACTCATGGAGATCAGGGCTGTCCATATAGTGAGGCTTTTGCTGATTCAGCAAAGTTTGATAAATTACTGAAAAACATTGATCTTGAAAATATTTCAATTAACTTTTCAGGAACAATAAATTCAGCTGCATTTCTGACATTGCTTGAGGAAATTATATCAAAAAGGAAGATAAATAAGGAAAAAATTTCAGGAAACGCAGGATATGATCCTTTGGGATTTGTCACATTGAAAGGCAAATTTCACGATGATGAAGCAATGATCTTTAAACGAGCAAAATTGCTTGTTGATTATACAAAAAAAGCATTACCCAAAATGAAAATACTGGATGTTAATACATCATATTTTCATAATGCCGGTGCAGATTATATTCAGGAACTTGCACTTGGACTTGCAGTTGGAAATGAATATTTACATCAATTGACCGATACTGGATTAAATATTGATGAAATATCTTCCAGAATGCAATTTACTTTTTCTGTTGGTTCAGATTATTTTATTGAAATAGCAAAATTCAGAGCAGCCAGATTATTATGGTCATCAATTATTGATGAATATAATCCGGCTAAACAGGATTCTTCAAAAATATTTATTCATGGAACTACATCGATGTGGAATAAAACCATTTACGATCCATATGTAAACATGCTTCGTACTTCAACCGAGTCAATGTCAGCAATTCTTGGAGGAGTGGATTCACTTACAGTTGTGCCGTTTGACAGTAGTTATAAAAAATCAAATAATTTTTCTGAAAGAATTGCCAGAAATCAGCAAATAATTTTAAAAGAAGAAGCATATTTTGATAAAGTGATTGATCCGGCTGCTGGTTCTTATTATATTGAAAATATAACAGATATATGTGCTTCTGAAGCGTGGAAATTGTTTAAGGATATAGAAAATCACGGAGGATATATTTCAGCATTTAAAAGCGGATATGTACAGCAGATAATTGATGAAACTGCAAGTAAAAGATATATGGATATCGCTATGCGAAAAAAAGTATTTCTAGGAACAACTCAATATCCGAATCTTAATGAAAAAATAGACGGATCGGCCGATCTGAATATTTGTTTTTCTGAGAAAAAAAACAGAGATTTTCAGTATCCACCATTGATTCAATACCGTGGTGCCAGAACTTTTGAAGAATTGAGAGCAAAATGTGAAAAAGCCGAAAATGCACCAAAAGTATTCCTGTTGAATTATGGGAATCTTGTTATGAGAAAAGCCAGAGCCGGATTTGCAACAAACTTTTTTGGTTGTGCCGGATTTAATATTATTGACAATCCCGGATTTACAGATATTGATTTGGGAATTAATGCAGCATTGGAAAGCAAATCGGATATTGTTGTAATTTGCAGTTCTGATGATGAATACCCGGAAATTGTTCCTGTAATAATTGATAAGTTAAAAAATAAATCCACTCTGGTTTTGGCGGGTTTCCCGAAAGATCATATTGAATCTTTTAAAGCAATGGGGCTTCAACATTTTATTCATGTCAAATCAAATGTTCTTGAAACTTTAAAAGAGTTTGTGAAAATTATAGGAATTGAATAGAGTTAAAAATCAGAAAAAAAGGAAAATGAGAAAAAATTTTGATGAAATAAACTTTAGAGATTGTGCAAAACAATCAGATAAGGAAAATCAGATAAATAGTAAGGAAATTAAAGAATCATGGCTGACTCCTGAGCAAATATATGTCAAATCTGTATATTGTAAAGATGACATCGAAAACTTTGAACATTTAAATTTCACAGCAGGAATTCCTCCGTATCTGAGAGGTCCATATTCGACTATGTACATCACACGTCCATGGACGGTACGGCAATATGCCGGTTTTTCAACTGCCGAAGAATCAAATGCTTTTTACAGAAGAAATCTGGCTGCAGGACAGAAAGGTCTTTCGGTTGCATTTGATCTGGCTACTCATCGCGGATATGACAGCGATCATGAGAGAGTGGTTGGGGATGTTGGGAAAGCCGGTGTGGCTATTGATTCAATTCTGGACATGAAAATTTTATTTGATCAGATTCCGTTGAATAAAATGTCTGTTTCAATGACTATGAACGGAGCTGTTTTGCCGATTCTGGCTTTTTATATTGTTGCCGCACTTGAGCAGGGTGCAAAGTTTGATGAATTAACCGGAACTATTCAAAATGATATTTTGAAGGAATTCATGGTACGCAATACATATATATATCCTCCTGCATTTTCGATGAAAATTATTGCTGATATTTTTGAATTTACTTCACAGAATATGCCAAAATTCAATTCAATATCTATTTCAGGATACCACATGCAAGAAGCAGGTGCAACTGCAGATATTGAATTAGCTTATACACTGGCAGACGGGTTGGAATATCTAAGAACCGGAATCAAAGCCGGACTTGACATTGATGCTTTTGCTCCCCGTTTATCATTTTTCTGGGGATCAGGTATGAATCATTTTATGGAAATTGCAAAAATGAGAGCCGCCAGAATGATATGGGCAAAGTTGGTAAAACAGTTTAATCCAAAAGATCCTAAGTCATTGGCATTAAGAACACATACTCAGACATCAGGATGGAGTCTTACAGAGCAGGATCCCTTTAATAATGTTGCAAGAACCTGTGTAGAAGCAATGAGTGCTGCATTGGGACACACTCAATCTTTACATACCAATGCATTGGATGAGGCAATAGCACTTCCCACGGATTTTTCTGCACGTATAGCACGAAATACCCAGATATATATTCAGGAAGAAACAAATATCTGTCGAGGTGTTGATCCATGGGCAGGGTCTTATTATGTTGAATCACTTACTCATGAAATTGCACACCGTGCCTGGAAACATATTGAGGAAATTGAAAATCTCGGAGGAATGGCAAAAGCAATTGAGACAGGATTACCTAAGATGAGGATTGAGGAGGCTGCAGCAAGAAAACAGGCCAGAATTGATTCGGGTAAAGATATTATTGTCGGGGTTAACAAATATCGCCTGAGTAAAGAAGATCCTATTGAAACTCTGGACGTTGACAATACCGCTGTTCGTGAATCACAGGTTGAACGTCTTGCAAAACTAAGAAGTGAAAGAGATGAAAAACTGGTTATTAAAAATCTGGAGGCAATTACAAAATGTGCTGAAACCGGCCAGAGGAATTTACTGGCTTTAGCAATTGATGCTGCAAAAAACAGAGCCACATTGGGTGAAATATCATATGCCTGTGAAAAAGTTGCAGGAAGGTATAAAGCGGTTATCAGGTCTATTTCAGGTATCTATTCTTCAGAATCAAAAAGCGATACAAGATTTAATAAAGCGAGAGAACTTACAAAAACTTTTGCAAAACTTGAAGGAAGACAGCCACGTATTATGGTGGCTAAAATGGGTCAGGACGGACACGACAGAGGTGCAAAAGTAGTTTCAACTGCCTATGCTGATATGGGTTTTGACGTTGACATCGGGCCATTATTTCAGACTCCGGTTGAAGCTGCAAGACAGGCTGTGGAGAATGATGTCCATATTCTGGGAATATCCAGCCTGGCAGCCGGACATAAAACTTTGGTGCCACAGGTAATGAAAGAATTGAAAAAATTCGGAAGAGAAGACATAATGGTAATAGTGGGTGGCGTAATTCCACATCAGGATTATCAATATTTATATGATTGTGGTGTAGTTGGAATTTTTGGACCGGGGTCTTCAATCAGCGAAGCGGCAGCAAAAATATTAACAATACTTATAGAAACACGAAAGTAAAACCAGAAAAAAATCCAGAATAAACTGCCTAATAACACAAATTGTCAGTTAATATCTTTAAAACATATTTTTATATAGATATGAATTACAGCAAGTTGATAAAATATTTGAAAAATATTATTAACAAAATATCACTTTTTTTTTGTTTTTTTAAAATAATATTGTTGTTTTGCACAATGTTTTATTTATCTTTGATACATTAACTAAAAAAACTCGATTATGGAAGAACAAGTACAAGTAAAACCTTTAAAAGGATTTGCAATTGCCGGTATTATCGTTGGTATTCTGGCATTAATTTTATCATTGTTTGCATTTGCAGGTGCAGCCTTATCATGGCTTGCAGCTAGTGCTATCTGGCCAGCAATTATTTCGCTGATTTTAGGTGTATTAGGTTTGATTTTTGCAAGTCGCGCAAAAGCAAAAAAGACTTTATCAATTATTGTTATTATTATTGCTATTATCGCTGGTGGTTTAGGTTACTGGGGAATCCAAAAAACTAAAACTGCATTCGATGAATTTGCTACTGATCTTAATGGCGAATGGGAAAATGCAATGGATGATGCAATGGAAGAACTTGACGAAATGGAAGTTGAATAAAATTTTTCAAAAATTATAAAAAAAGCCCCACAATTGTAGGGCTTTTTTTTATTTTTACATTTCAAATCAATAAAACAAAATTAATATGGAAGATCAAATTCAAAAAACAAAAGCCGGTCAGGGATTAGGAATTGCCGGTTTTATACTTGGTGCAGTTGCTTTGGTAATTTGTTGGATACCTTGCCTGGGAACATGGGCGATTTTTCCTGGTGGTGTTGGTATTGTGCTAAGTGCAATAGCTTTATCACAGGCAAGCAGAGGTAATGGTGCAAAAGGTTTAATAATTGCCGCACTTATTGTTTCTATAATAGGTACAGCTGTTGCTACTGTTCAATATTTTGCAATACGTAAAGCTGCTAAAGAAATGGAAAACAGTTTAAATGATTTTTCAAGCGAATGGAAAGATGCTGTTGAAAGCAACAATAATGAAGGAGGGATATTTGGCGATCTGGAAGATGCATTGAAAGATATGGAAAATGAAATGCAAAATGCTACTCAGGAACTTGATAGTAGTTTGAATGAAGAAGACTGGGACAAAATGATTAAAGAAGGGGATATGGATAAAGTTCTTGACGCATATGAAAAATTGATTCTCCAATATATTGAATTCGTAAAAAAAGCTGAAAAAGGTGATATTACTGCAATAACTTCATATATGGGTCTTGCAAGCAAATTAACAGTGTTTTCGGTTAAACTGGCTACTGTTATGCCGAAGTTGTCAGATGAACAACTTAACAGATTTAATGAAATTGATGCAAAATATAAAGACTATCTGGACAAAGACCAGAATTAGTAAGCCATATATAATAATAAATTTTGCATTTGCCGGAATTATCATTTTGATTATGCTGTATTCCGGCATTTTTTCTGCAGATTCAGAAGATCATCCTATTGAATGTATTCATTACAAAATTTCCGGAGAAAAATGTGAAACCTGTGGAATATCAAGAGGATTTTCGGAAATAGTGAGATTTCGTTTCGAAGAAGCCCTGGAATTTAACAGAAACAGTATTCTATTATTTCTGTTTTTTTCCATTCAATTTATTATGAGAATTGTAGTTTCTGTTATTTATTTGAAAAGAGTTATAAATCACGTTATTCTCGTTGTTGCAGATGCTTCAATATCAATAATTTTATTTGTAATCACATTTAAAAATCTGCTTTTCAATTTTCTTTAAGATATAATTGACCTAAAGAATAAATTGTTTTTTCAATGGATTTATATTCGTAATGAAATATCTTTTCTAATTTTTCATTTGAATATTTTAAATCTTTATAAGAAGTTTGTGCTGATTCTTTTGTGATTAGTGGTGATTTGCCTGACAATTTACTTCTTATATATTCCATACGCCAGGCAATACCAGTCAAAAATCCGGTTGCGTATTTTTTTGGAGGGATAATATTTAATGATCCGGCAATCAATTCAAAAACAGACTTGTAGATTAAGTTTTCAGCATTCATTATAAAATTTTCATTTTGTATTGGGCTGTTAGTCAGTCGAATCATTATTTTACAAACATCTTCAACGTCAATAAATCCTGAAGATCCTAAAGTATAATAATTAAAACCATTTTTTATTGTTTTAAACAAAGCACAACTACCATTATTCCAGTTCCCATAACCTAAAATTACCGATGGATTGACAATTATTGTATTTAATCCTTCTTCGATCCCTCGCCATGCTTCTATTTCAGCATAATATTTACTATAAGAATACCCTGAATTTCCATATTCTTCTTTCCATGTAGTATTTTCAGAAATTAAAGATTCAGTATTTGTTTCCCCAAGGGCAGCAATTGAGCTTACATAACACAGTTTTTTAATATTTTTTGTTAATGCTGCATTTACAATGTTTTTTGTCCCTGAGACATTATTGTCAAACATTTTATACCTGTCATAAGGGTTATATGAAACCATTGCAGCAGTATGATATATTATTTCAACATTTTCCATTGCATCTTCGATATCAGAATAATTTAAAATATCTGATTCAATCCATTCGATATTATTAAAGAGATCTAAGTTTATATCAGAATAATAAATAAAAATTTTTTTTATCAGATCGAAATTGCTGTCTTTTCTGTATATAGCACGAATTTTTTCTCCTTTAATTAAAAGATGATAAAGAAGATGAGAGCCTAAAAAGCCAGTGCCACCAGTTACTAAAATCATAGATTGAAAATAAAAGGTTGAAAGTAGCAATTTTGTATCTTTACTGCAAATTAAAAAATAATACTTTTTTATAATATTTTTATTGATTGATGAATAACTGTGATTTCTGTAAGCTTGTTTGTTTATTTTCCCTGGTTATGTTATGCCTTTCAGGTTATGCACAAAACATATATGTTCCTTTAAATAATGAGAGCCGATACCAATATGACAGAATAATTTATCAAAAAAAGAATTCTCATACTGCGATAAAACCTTATATGCTTAGAATTGATAAAGATAAGTTTCAAAAGGATTCTGCATTAATTATTAAAAAAGATACAAAAGGATTAGGTTATTTGCTGAATGAAAATCTGATTGAATTCAAGAGAAACAAAAGTATTATTTCCATAAATCCAATCCTTAATTGTTTTGAAAATCCGGATGTTCAAAACAAAGTGAATTTATATTATTATTCTGGAGGTATGTCAGTAGGTGCAATTTTTAACGATAAATTGTCTTCCCGATTCAGATTTTTTTATTCTCTTAGTTCATTTCCTGATTACATTTCAAAGAAAATTGATAGTACTCATATTGTTCCCCAATATGGTTCTATCACAGATAATAAAAATAATAGTTACTTTTTCCAATCTTTTTGTGGGGATATCAGCTATTCTCCTTCTGAGTATTTTAATTTTCAGGTTGGAAAAGATAAAAATTTTCTTGGTGATGGTTATCGGTCGTTGTTATTGTCAGATAATTCAAATTCGTATCCTTTTTTTAAAGCTACAGTTGATATCTGGAAAATTAAATATATTGTCCTTTATTCCATCTTAAAAGACCAGAATTCTGATTACAATTTTAAAAAATTGTTCAGAAAATATTCAACTTCTCATTTTCTAAGTTGGAACCTAAGTTCAAGGATTAACTTGAATTTATTTGAAACTGTTATCTGGAGGGATGCTGACAGTTCAGGTAGCCGTGGTTTTGATGTAAATTATATGAATCCGATAATTTTTTTTCGTCCTGTGGAATTCTCTCTGGGATCTCCCGACAATGTAATTATGGGTGGAGGTTTTCGGGTAAGATTCTTTAACAATAGTCATTTTTATAATCAGTTTGTTCTTGATGAGTTTAAGTTGTTGGAAATTAAAGCAAAAAATGGATGGTGGGGAAATAAGTACGGATTTCAATTTGGAATTAAGTCATTTGACATTTTTAAAATTGAAGGATTATATCTTCAGACAGAATATAATTTTGTCCGTCCTTTTACCTATTCTCACAGGAACAGTATGGAAAACTACGGAAATAATATGCAAGCTCTTGCTCATCCTCTGGGAGCAAATTTTGCAGAGGCAATTATTTATTTACGATATCAGAAAAACCGTTTTTATTCTTCAGCTAAACTAATTGCAACTGAATATGGAATTAATAAAGACAGCATTAATGTCGGGCAAAATATATATTTATCATATCTGAGTGATGTCAATGAATACGGTAATTCGTTGTTGCAGGGTAATAAAACCAGAGTTGTCTTTATTGAGGCAAAAACAGGATGGATTATTAATCCGGAATGGAATCTGGTGGCAGAATTAGGAATACAAAATCGAAATTTCTTAAATGATATAAGCAACAAAAATTATATATTTGTCATTTTTGGTTTAAAAACAAATCTGGATAATATTTATAATGAATTTTAATTCTGAAAATATATAGAAGTGGTTATGAGTATTATTGGGAAAAAATGGTTTGTTGTATATACATTATCAAGAAATGAAAAAAAAGTAAAGGAATATTTCGATAAAATTAAGATTGAAAATTTTTTACCTCTGATAAAAATCATAAAATTCTACAGCGACAGAAAGAAAAAAGTTGAAGTTCCTCTATTTCCTTCATACATTTTTATTAATATTACCTGGTCAAGACACCTTGAAGCTCTTAATACTCCAGGAGTTGTCGGATTCGTTAGATTTAACAGTGAACCGGCTATTATTTCTGAAAGCGACTTATTGTTTATTAAAAATCTAATCAATGAAGAAGTTGATCTTACAGTAGAAAACAGAATTTATAAAAAAGGACAAAATGTTAAAATCAATTACAAAAACCTGACAGATTATGTAGGAACTGTCATTGAATACAGAGGGTCAAAACGATTAGTTATAGGAATCGCAGCATTGAATAAAACCATTGTACTTCCTGCTTCATATCTGGAATTTATAATATAGTATTTTTCAGATGTTATTATTGTACTCTCTCAAATACCATTCTGTAATGTTCCAATATCTCTCGTTCAAAAGTAACTCTGTTTGGAGCAACTCTGAATCTTCGTAACCAGTGTCTGAAGTGTTTGTTGAAAAGCCATTTGGGTGTCAGGCTTGCGAATAGCAGATACTTTTTAAATTGCCATTTTAAAAAGGCTTTTGTCCATTGATTTATCGTTTCAATATAATCAAGTCTTCCACTGTCAATTGATTTTAATTCGAAGTATGGCTTTGCCGTTTCTATTACCTGTTCGGAACCGTATGGTATCCATGAGCCGGGAAATACGTCACATAGCATTGCCATATGTTCAGCATCAGTATGTTCTTTTTTGTAAACATCCACATTGTCAAAGGGTATTTCTTCAATCGGCATCATATTTTTACCAAAAACCATAGTCTGAAAATATAACCTGCCTCCAACAGGCATAATTTCACTTAATTGCTTAAAATATGTACGATAAACTTCATCCTGTTTTCCTGCTTTATATTCTTCTACTGAACAAAGATGTTCAGGACTTCCCATTGCAGAAATGGCATCGAAAGTTGTCCCAAATGTTTCGGCTGTAACATGTTTGGCATTCATGAATTTAACATTCAGTCCGTTTTTAATACACGCTTCAGCTTGTCCTTTTGCCAGAACAACACCATGTCCAACTGCTCCAATTTCATCGATATATTTAAGAAACGCGCCCCAGCCACACCCCATATCAAGCACTTTTGAACCTTTTTTAATATTCAGATGTTCTCTGATAAATTCATGTTTACGATGCTGAGCCTGTTCAAGCGGAATAGTATAATCACCATCGTACCGTGCACCGCTATAAGCTCCCATTTCGCCTATACTATAACGGAATATTTTATCCATCACTGTATAATGAGCATCTAAATCTTTCTGAACTGCCATTTTTAATTGTTTTAATTTTAAAATTTAAATTAAATAATCATTTTAAATGCTGCCTAACAAAGAATGCCTATCATGAAATATTGTAATCAATAGATAGACAAGCGCGTAAGTAGGCAAAAACATGCCAGATAAACTGATAAAATTATCGGTGCAAAACAAAACAAAAAAAACATAAAAAACAATAGCTGAAAAATTTATTTTTCAGCTATTAATTTAGGACAAGGATATTTTACTTGATATTGAATTAAAATTATATAATACAGGATATTAGACCAACATTATTCCTGAAGAAAAGCGTCCTGTTTCCATTTTGTCTTTACGGTGAGAATAAAAAATGTGGTTGTTTTCAATTGTGCAAAAACCTGAAATTTCAATATTTTTTTCTGCCAGACCACTTTCTATTAACTG
>JBDRPR010000164.1:0-4456 GCA_043826845.1 Bacteroidota bacterium | reverse complement strand
GGATTTGCTGTTGGAGGATTTAATCCGGCTAAAGGAAATACAGATTATTATTTGAATGTTGAATATAATGACAATCCTGAAATCATTGATCCAAGTCAGGCACGTATGTTATGGTATCCATACCGTGAAGCATTCCGCTCAGGAAGGGTCTTTATTGAGCATGTTGATAGTGTTGGAGTAAATTCAATGGCAACTGGATTTGAATCAAAAGCCATTGGTGATTATTCACAGGCTTTTGGTTATCAGGCCAGAGCTTTTGGTAATAATTCAACTGCAATAGGTATAAGTGCCAATTCTGAAGGAGAATCCTCATTTGCATTTGGATCAGGTACACAGGCTATTGGACTAGGTAGTTTTGCTTTTGGATATGTTGCTATTGATACTATTACCGGTCTTCCGATAAATGGAGAACCTACAATTGCGTCAGGCACATATTCATTCGCATTAGGTCTGGGTGCAAAGGCAGAATCAATAGGTTCTTTTGCGTTTGGAAATAATACAATTGCTAACGGTGAATATTCTAATTCATTTGGTAATTCGACACTTGCAAGCGGAAATTTTTCAACAGCAATGGGATTTCATACAACAGCAAATGGTATATATTCAACAGCAACTGGTTGTAGGACTACTGCAAGTGGGGAAGCTTCAACATCATTGGGATATTGGAATAATGCCAACGGTAAGTATTCAACAGCTCTGGGTGCCTGGAACAGTGCAAGTGGAAATTATTCAACAGCTCTAGGGTATTTGATTGGAGCTGATGCTGCTTTTTCATTTGGTATTGGGTTAAGTTCAACATATTATTCAATAACACAGAGTAATACAATGGCGATTATGGGTGGAAATGTTGGCATTGGGACAGTCAGTCCAAGCTATTTGCTTGAAGTAAATGGAACTGCAGCTAAACCTGGAGGAGGAACATGGCTGGTCAGTTCAGATGAAAGATTAAAAGATATTCAAGGTAACTATTATAAAGGATTAGCCGAAATTATAAGGTTACAACCGGTAAAATTTAATTATAAGGCGGATAATCCAAGAAAATTACCTTCTGATATCAACTATGTTGGTTTTATTGCACAAGATGTACAAAAGATTTTTCCTGAAGCTGTCAGCGAAAGGAATGATGGTTTCCTTGACTTCGATATGCATTCTATTAATGTTGCCATGATAAATGCTATAAAAGAACATCAGCAAATAATAGAAAATCAGAATAGTGAAATAGAGTTATTAAAAATGAAGTTAAATGAACTGGAATCACTTGAGTCACGAATTGATGAATTGGAGTCAATAATTAAAGCAAGTGTAAAAAAGTAGAAAAAAATTAAACTCATAATAAAAATATAGAATTCTAAAAAAAATAAATTTAAACAAATGAAAAAAATAATTTTTGCAAGCATTTTTTTGACGATAGGATTGATGATTTTTGGTCAGTCTCCTCAAAGTTTCAAATACCAGTCAGTAATCCGTAATAGTTCCGGGCTTGTAATTCCAAATCAATTGGTGAGCATTCGTATCGGCATTATTGAAGGATTAATTTCAGGACCATTGATTTATCAGGAAGAACATTCAGTTACAACAAATGATTTTGGTTTGGTTAACCTGGAAATAGGGAATGGAAATGTTGTATCAGGTGATTTTAGTCTTGTACCCTGGGGAAGTGATTCATACTTTATAAAGATCGAGTTGGATGAAAACGGTGGAACTAACTATCAATTAATGGGAGTGTCACAATTATTATCCGTACCATATGCTATGTTTGCCGAAAAAGCAGGAAATGTTAATAATAATGATACATCTGCGATAAATGAATTGCAGATCATCAGTATATCAAATGACACAATGTATTTGACTAATGGAGGATATGCAGTTTTACCAGCCGGTTTCAGCGGCGATTATGATGATTTAATTAATATTCCAATAAATCTTACAGATTTTACAAATGATGCAGGATATATAACTGATCCGACTGATGCAGATTCTGACCCGACAAATGAACTGCAGAATCTGACCATGTCAAATGATACATTATACTTAAGCAACAGTTCGAATAATATTTATTTTCCCTATAGCACAGATACAAGCTATTGGGAAAAAACAGGTAATGACCTTTATTACAATATAGGAAATGTTAGGGTTGGAGATGGAACAGTGGCTCCAAGTGGAAGGTTGCAGGTGAAAAGTGATTCATCTGCAAATATCAATGATGTTATTTTTAGCGTTCAAAACTCAAAAGGAGATACAGTTTTTGCAGTCTATCAGGAAGGTGTCAGAATATGGGTTGCAGATGATACGAGCAGTGCAAAAGCAGCAGGAAGTCGTGGGGGATTTGCTGTAGGAGGATTTAATCCTTCAAAAGCAACAACCAATGAATATTTGCGGGTAACTCCTGATAGTGTGCGTGTATATATAGAAGAAGGAACAGGAGGCACTAAGGCAAGCGGAAACAGAGGAGGTTTTGCAGTAGGTGGATTTACACCTGCTAAATCATTTACTGATTATTATATGAATGTTGAGTATAATGATGATCCTGAAATAATTGATCCTGCTCAACCCAGAATGTTGTGGTACCCTTTTCGTGAAGCCTTTCGTGCAGGAAATGTATTGATTGAGGATGTTGATAGTGTTGGTGTTAATTCAATGGCAACAGGTAATCAGTCGAAAGCTATCGGAAACTATTCACAAGCTTTTGGATATAAAGCCAGAGCATTTGGAAATTATTCAACGGCTATTGGAAATTATGCAAATGCAATAGGTAATAATTCGTTTGCATTTGGAGATTCTTCTATTGCACGTCATGATTTTTCTTATGCTTTTGGTAAGAATGCACAAGCAGATTCTATTTCATCGTTTGCTCTTGGCAACTACGCAATTGCTTCAGGTAGAGGTTCGTATGCATTAGGTTCATATACTGGAGATAGTTTGGCTATATTTTTAGGTGATTCTGCTATTACATGGGCAGCAGGAGACTATTCTTTTGCTATGGGTATGGGAGCAAGGGCTGATTCTCTTGGTGCTTTTTCAATAGGGCTTATGTGTGTGGCGTCCGAAGTAGGGTCTTTTGCTATAGGCAACTATTGTATTTCATCTGGCTTGTGTTCATTTTCTCTAGGTGGTTCATGTGTTTCTTCTAATTATTTTTCTCTTGCAACGGGATACGAAACCGAAGCAAGCGGATCTTTTTCAACTGCAATGGGAGATAGATGTATTGCTTCGGGACATAGCTCTTTTTCCGTAGGTAAATTAAATGAGTCAAGTGGAGATAATTCAAGTACTTTTGGCTATAATAATATAGCTAGCGGTTTGTACTCTGTGGCTATGGGAAATAATAGCAGAAGTTACCAAAGTAGTTCTTTGGCTGCAGGGTCTAGTTGCTGGACTACGAGATATAGCAGTGTTGCAATGGGTCACATGGCCAAAGCGTATGGCGAAAATTCAATATCCATAGGGTATGGAACAACAGTTGATTCATCCGCTTATAATTCATTCGCTCTTGGATACATGACAAAAACAGTTGGCCCGCGTTCTTTTACATTAGGATCTTATATCGTTACTGAGGGAAGTAATACTTTTGTAATCGGACTTGATAATACATTGAGAACTGTTACACAAAGCAATACCATGATAGTAATGGGAGGTAATGTTGGCATTGGAACTATTGCGCCCGACAAACTACTACATGTTGCAGGTGATGCCAGAGTTGAAGGAGATATTTTTTATGGAGCAACAGGTTCAGTAACTACATACAGCAAGCCTGATTATGTTTTTCAACCTGATTACAAAATGAACTTTAATCATGACATTCTTGAAGTAGATAAATTTATTCAGAAAAATCAGCATCTACCATGGCTAACTTCTGCAAAAGATGAAATAGATGGAATAAATATAACCAGAATGAGTTTTGAAACATTGGAAGCTGTTGAGAATATACAGATGCAGATCATTGAATTGAAAAAAGAAAAAGACAAACAGATAAATGATTTATTAAAACGAATTGAAAAACTTGAAAAACAGAAATAATATGAAAAGACTTGGTTTATTATTATTTTTTGTGACATTAGCAATTATTCTTTCGTCACAATCGCCACAATCATTCAAATATCAGGCAGTAGTCAGAGATGCAGCCGGAGTGGTTCTCCAAAACCAAAATGTAAGCCTCAGAATTAGTATTCTTGAAGGCTCAGTTAGTGGTTCAACTGTATACAGTGAGGAACATTCTGCAACAACCAACGATTTTGGACTTGTAAATCTTGAAATCGGCAACGGAAATGTTGTTTCAGGCGACTTTAGTATAATCCCATGGGGAAGTGACTCATGCTTTGTACAGATTGAGTTGGATGAAAACGGCGGGACTGCTTTTCAACTGATGGGGGTATCACAACTTTTATCTGTGCCATACTCATTATATGCCGAACGTTCAGGAATGACAGATTCAACCATTTGGAAAAGAAATGCCAAT
>JBDRPR010000163.1:0-2077 GCA_043826845.1 Bacteroidota bacterium | reverse complement strand
AGACAATACTTTTACAAAAATAACAAGTGGAATTATTGTAAATGACAATGGATATTCTCAATGTGGATGCTGGGTGGATTATAACAACGATGGATATTTAGATGTATTTGTTACAAATGACAATGGACAGAACAATTGTCTTTACAAAGGAGACGAGACGGGAAATTTTACGAAAATTACTACAGGTGAAATTGTCAACGACGGAACACTTTCTTTTGGCTTCAGCTGGACAGATGTTGATAATGACAAAGATTTAGATTTGATTGTGTGTTGTGGTAGTGCCTCTAATATAATGTTATATAAAAATAATGGAGATGAAACTTTTACTAAAATCACCGAAACCGAAATTACCAGTGAAAAAGGCAATAGCGCCAGCTGGGGTGACTATGATAATGATGGAGACCCGGACCTTTTTATATCCTGGATAGAAAGTAATTTTTTGTATAAAAATATTGGGGGATGGAATTTCGAGAAGATTTTAACTGGTGATATTGTTAATGATAATGAGTATTCCCGCTGTGGTGAATGGGGCGATTATGATAATGACGGAGACTTAGATCTCTTTGTAGCAAACGACGGGGAGAATACATTATACTGTAATAATGAAGATGGTTCTTTCACTAAAATCAAGAATGAAATAACAAATGATACGGGTAGTTCTCAAGGGTGTAGTTGGATCGATTATAATAATGACGGAAGTCTTGATCTTTTCATTGCAAATTGCGAATCAAATAATTCTATGTATACAAACAACGGTAGTGATAAAAACTGGATAAGTATTAATTGTATAGGCACTATATCAAACGTATCAGCAATCGGTGCAAAAGTCAGAGTTAAAGCACTACCTAATGGGATTGCAACCTGGCAATTGAGAGAGGTTTCAGGGCAATATAATGGACATTACCAAAATTTAAGACTCCATTTTGGTCTCGGTAATGCAGCAATAATTGATTCTATCTTGATTGAATGGCCAAGTGGAATTGTTCAGGTTTTGACTGACGTTGAAGTAAATCAATTTTTAACAATTACAGAACCTGAACGAGACCATACAGTTGCCCATTGGACATTTGATGAAATGGAAGGGGGTTCCCTCTCTGACGTAAATGGAAAAGGTCATGATGGTGTAATTTATGGAGCAACTTGGGCTGAAGAATATAATAATTCAGGTGCACTCAAGTTTGATGGAGTAGATGATTATGTTGTAATCAGTCATAATGATCATCTCGAATCCCCGGATTCTATAACAGTTGAGGCGATAATAAAACCAGGATTAACTGGTGGAAGAATTGTAAATAAAGATAATCAGTATGCCAATGATCCTAATAGGAGTTACTTTCTTTCAGTAGATCAATATTCGGACGAACTATATACAATTTCATGGAGAGTATATAGCGTTCCAAATGTTGGAGGAGAACAAATTAATTATTTTACTGTGTTAGATACAGGAAAATGGTATCATATCGCCGGAACATTTGATGAGGGTCATCTAAGAATCTACTTTAATAAGAACTTAGTAGTTGATTCAACATTTAGTTATGTTCGAAATAAAGGAACATCTCCTCTATATATTGGCAGACCCAATTACGGCAATATGTGGTTTGATGGTTATATCGATGAAATCCGTATATCGAGCAATGCTTTAAGCCCTGATGAATTTTTAGAGTTTGAGCCAGAATATGAAGGAATTCTTGTTTCCTTACCGGAAATTATTGCTTTAAGTAATGACACAATATTTGTCCCTATTGATGTAGAATTTCCTTCTGAAAAACTCTATGATTCCGCCGAACTTAAATTCAGTGCTTATCAAAATGGCTTAGAATTTATTAGAGTAGATACTTCCTCAAGTATGACCGGCGGCGCCGGCTGGAGTTATGCCGTCAATGAGACTGGTGATAGCCTGATAATTTCCTGGTTTGCCGGCGCGGAAGATATTTCAGGGAGCGGCGTCTTTTGCCGGTTGAAGTTTGTTGCAACAGGAGAGCCATGCAATTTCGTACCGATTAATATCGAATCCGCCTTATTTAATACAGGCGGGGATCCGGTATCGATTACCAATGGAGGAGTTTATATTAAACCT
>JBDRPR010000162.1:0-10320 GCA_043826845.1 Bacteroidota bacterium | reverse complement strand
AATAATATTAATAATAATATTCCAATGAAACGAATTGGAACTCCTGAAGAATTTGCACAAACAGTTTGTTTTTTAGCATCAGAAGGTGCCGGGTATATTACAGGAACAGCATTGCAAATTGATGGAGGATTTATACAAGGATTATTTTAAAAATTTAAATATAAAAAAAATGAAACAAAAAATTGCAATTATCGGCTTTGGTACTGTGGGTCAGGGATTAGCCGAAATATTATTGAGTAAAAAAGAATATCTGAAGAAAAAATATGATTATTCTTTCGATATAGTGGCAATTGCTGACTTTGCGTATGGAAATGTTTATAACGGAAAAGGACTTGATATTCAGTATTTCCTTAAAAAAGCAAAATCAAAGAAAAAATTTGACAAAGACCTGAAAGATTGGGATAATGTCACTCTTATTAAAAAATGTAATGCTGATGTAGTTTGTGAACTGACTTATACTGATCTTAAAACCGGTGGTCCTGCAATTGATCATTGTAAAGCCGCCTTTAATTCAGGAAAAAGTGTTGTTACAAGTAACAAAGGTCCCGCCGCTCTGCAGTATAACAAGTTGCAAAAGCTTGCTGCTAAAAACAAAGTTCAGTTTAAAATTGAAGGAACTGTTGTGGCAGGAACTCCGATAATAAACTTAACCAAAGGTCCGCTTGCTGGTTGCGAGATTACAAAAATTCGCGGAATTCTTAACGGTACTACCAACTATATGCTTACGGAAATGGAAAAAGGAATGGCATATGCCGCAGTATTGAAAGTTGCTCAGGAAAAAGGATATGCTGAAGCAGATCCAACTGGTGATGTAGAAGGACATGATGCCCGTGGAAAAGTTACTATTCTGGCAAATGTGGTTATGGGTGCTGATTTGAAAATTAATGATGTTTCATGTAAGGGGATCACTAAAATCACTCCTGCTGATATCCAAAAAGCAAAAAAAGAGAATTCAAGATGGAAACTGATTGGTTGTGTTGAGAAAAAGAAAGACGGTAAAGTTGTCGGTTCAGTTGCTCCAGAAATGGTTCCACTTTCACATCCTCTTGCAGGAGTTATGGGAGCTACAAATGCCCTGACATTCTCTACAGACCTTTTAGGTGATGTTACGATTGTTGGTCCGGGTGCCGGAAGAATTGAAACCGGTTTTTCTATTTTGACAGATTTAATTAATATGAATTGTTGTTGTAATTGCTAAAAATATGTCATATTCAGGAAAATGTATATACTTTGATTTAAGTAATCATAAGTTTGAAATAAAGGAAAGCGATAAAATTTTGCAGAAAGAATTTATCGGAGGTAAAGGTCTTGGGTTTGCACTGCTTGATAAAATTGCACCTAATCCTGACCCTCTTGGTCCTGATAATCCGATGATTTTTGTGAATGGTCCTTTTACATGTACAAAAGTTCAGACAAGTGCCAGAACTACCATGGTGACAAAGTCTCCGCTTACATGTTCAATACATGATTCTCATTCAGGAGGATATTTTGGACCTGCATTGCAAAGGACTGGCTATGACTACATTGTTATTACAGGGAAGTCGAAAAATCCTGTTTATCTGTACATAAGTGACAAGGAAATTAAAATTCTTGATGCAGCCAATCTTTGGGGAAAAGGGATTTTTGATGCAACTGATGAACTGATGTCCAGACACAAGGGAATTGATCCTCGTGTTGCTGTTATTGGTCAGGCAGGAGAAAATCTTTCTTTTATGTCTTGTATCAGCGTTGACAAACACAGGAATTTTGGACGCGGAGGAGTTGGCGCTGTTATGGGATCAAAAAACCTGAAAGCTATTGTTTGTGATGGAAGTACTCCTGTAAAATATGCTGATGCTGAAAAGTTTGCAGAAGTCAATAAAAAATTTACAGCTGACATTTTAAATAATGCAGGAGTGAAATTCCGTCGTCAGAAAGGTACAATGAAATGCATCAGAAGTGGTCAGGCAGCTGAAATGCTTCCTGTGAAAAATTTTCAGGCTATCACTACAGATAGATGGGAATCTGTTAGTTCTGAAACAGCACGAGAAAAACTGAACTGGGAGGATACAGCATGCTTCGGTTGTGCAATCAGATGTTCGAAATGGGCAAGATGGGACGGACATGAAATTGAAGGACCTGAATATGAAACCACTGCTTTTTTAGGAACAAATTGCGAAATTTATAATATCAAAGATGTTGCATGGGCAAATGAAATGTGCAACGATTTGGGTTTCGATACAATCAGTGTTGGAAGTACAATAGGTTTTGCCATGGAATGTTTCGAAAAAGGACTTGTTGATGACTGGCATGGTATTGATATGAAGTGGGGAAACAGTGAAGCTCAACGTGAATTCATAAAAAGAATGGCGTCTCGTGAAAATATAGGAGATGTATTCACAGACGGCAGTAGAATTGCAGCTATGAAAATCGGAAAAGGAAGCGAGGATTTTGCGATCAATATCTATGGAATGGAAATCTCCGGAATCAATCCAAAAGGGGCACTTACTTTTGGTGTTGCTATGGCTGTTGCAGATTTTGCCAGTCATACCAGACTATGGATTGCTGAACAGGAATTTGGTCCGGAATTTAAAATTGAGGATATTACAAATGCAGTAATAGAAGGAATTGATACAGTTAATGCAAGAAACAGTCTGGTGATTTGCGATTTTGTTCCTTTAAATCTGGATAATCTGGCTGAAATTTTAAGCACCGTAACAGGTTATGAATATACTGGAAAAAGTCTGCTGAAAACAGGAACTAAAATTGCTCATTTAGCCCGCAGATATAATATCAGAAATGGCAGAACTCATTTTGATGATACTTTGCCCGGACGATTTTTTAATGAAGAATCACTTGCCGGCTTTATGCGTGGGAAAAAACTTGACAGGAAAACATTTTCTGAGTTAGTTTCAAAAATCTATTCAGCTCGTAATTGGAACGAAAAAGGGGAGCCTACTCAGTCTATTTTAAAAGAATTCAATTTATAGAAATTAGTTGCTGTTTGGGGTTACTATATTAGAAGTAAAATGTAGAATGTAGAATTTTCAATTTAGAATGTAAGATTTTTTTAGCTCTACATTGGATATTCTTCATTCTATATTCTGCATTTTTTGTCATGACAGTGGAGAAAAAAGATAACATGCCAAAACAGTAACAAATAACTACTATAAAATATGATAAGAATCAGTAAAATAATTCATAGAGATCAAGATAGATTAAATCTTGATTTTCCTTATGATGTAAATATTTCAGAAAAAATCAAAAAATCGCATCAATTTCTTTAAAAAATAAGTGGATTTAAATTATAGTAACTATTCAGGTATTAAAAGTATTAACAATCTACTATTATTTATTTATATGCTTAGAAGTCGGCAGTCCTCAGTCCTCAGTCAGCAATTTTCAGTCAGTACTAATTCCATTATTGATACTTTTTAGGATTCTGAATCATGTGATTTAATAAGCGTCCAATTTCTTCAGATCGTCTATTAAATTCATCAAACACTTCTTTTGATATATACTCGCAGGCAAGTGAAAAATCAAGCCATACCTGGGTTTCCGTGTTTTCCATATCTGAATCAGAAATCTTACTCACGAAATGAGCCTCATACAGACGTTTACGATATCCTTCACCTATATTTGAACAAACAGATCTTGATGATTTTCTAATCTGAGTGGTCAAAGAGTAAAGTTCATCTTTAGGAAATTTCTTGCTAACGTGATAAATATCCATTGCAAGAGCAAATGTTTTTTTATACACAGTTAAATTTCTAAATCCAGTTGCCATTGTGATTTAATTTTATTTTTATTATTTACATTATTGCCGACTGCTGACTGAGGACTGCCGACTATTTAAATCAAATATATTTTTTAAATTCATCAACATTTTGTTCAAGCTGAATAGTTACATATTTTCAAAGTAAAATAATTTTTTTGAGTACTCAAATATTATTAAGCATTAATACTTTAACGTTAAATACAAAATAGTATATACCAATGACTGTATACCAAAACTTACAAAGTGAGAAATGTTAATTAATTATTTTATCAGCCAGAGAAGCTGTATAAATTTTTACTGGGCTTATGTATATTTTAGAAAATTTATATATAGGTTTGTAAGAAAATTCGACAAATTATATTAAGTACATGGAAACAGTATTGAGTGGTATTAGGCCAACAGGAAATTTGCATCTGGGAAATTATTTTGGTGCATTAAGAAATTTTGTAAAAATGCAGGACGAATATAAATGTTATTTTTTTATCGCTGACTGGCATTCCCTTACTACTCATCCAAAGCCAGAGAATCTTCATGGGAATATCCGTCAGGTTTTATCTGAATATCTTGCAGCAGGGATTAATCCAGAAAAAGCAGTTTTGTATGTTCAAAGCGACATTCCTGAAATTGCAGAATTGTATTTATTGTTGAATATGAACGCCTATATTGGTGAACTTGAACGGACTGCAACCTTTAAGGAAAAAATAAGAAAACAACCGGATAATGTAAATGCCGGATTATTGACATATCCAGTATTACAGACCGCTGATATTATTATTCATAAAGCTCACAAAGTTCCTGTTGGAAAAGATCAGGAACAACATGTAGAAATTGCAAGAAAATTTGCACGTCGGTTTAATAATATGTATAATAATGAGTACTTTCCGATGCCAGCTCCATTTAATTTCGGTGACGATCTGATTAAAATTCCCGGTCTGGATGGAAGTGGGAAAATGGGAAAATCCGAGGGAAATGCAATTAATCTTGCTGATGAACCTGCAGTTATCAGAAAAAAAGTTATGCGGGCAGTTACCGATAGTGGTCCAAAAGAAAAAAATCAAAAGAAACCTGAAGCAATTGCTAATCTTTTTACTCTTTTAAAAGTTGTTTCCGAAAAGAGTACAGTAGATTATTTCGAAGATAAATACAAGGTCTGTGAAATCCGTTATGGTGATTTAAAAAAGCAACTTGCTGAGGATATTATAACTTTTACTACTCCTATAAGGGAGAAAATAATTGCAATTTCCAATAATGATAATTATCTACGAAAAGTGGCAAAACAGGGTGCAGAAAAAGCAAGGGAAAGTGCTCAGAAAACAATAAAAGATGTTAGAGAAATAATCGGGTTTAAAAGTTTCTGATTATTCAAACCTTTTTCTGATAGGAATATTTATCATTAAATTCATTTTAATCGGAGTTCCCAATTGAACAGAAGGAGCAAATTTCATTTTTTTCAGTACATCAATAACAGCTTTATCTATTGAAGGTTCAACGCCGCTCATTATTTCAATATCAGCAGTCGTACTGTCTGTTAATACATTAAAACTAAGCATCATGGTTTCATCAAAAACTTTTGCTGTTAAAGCCGGCCATTTAATATTCTGATAAATATACTGGTACATTGCCATTTCTCCTTCAGGGAAATGTGCCTCCTGATCAACAGTAACAGCCATATTCTGAGCATCATTATATGGTTTTTCCTGAGAAAAAGCATAAAACGAAACGCAAACAGCAAATAATGTAAAAACGAGTTTCATAAGTTTGAAATTTTATTCTACCGTTACAGATTTTGCTAAATTTCTTGGTTGATCAACATTACATCCTCTTAATACTGCAATATAATATGATAATAATTGTAAAGGTACAACAGCAAGGAGTGGAGCAAGCGCTTCGTCGGTATTCGGTATTTCAAAAACGTAGTCAGCCATACTTTTAATTACAGTATCTCCTTCGGTAACAATTGCTATTACAATACCTTTACGAGCTTTAACTTCCTGAATATTGCTTACAATCTTTTCATAAGATTTATCTTTTGCTGCAATAACCACAACAGGCATATGATCATCAATAAGAGCAATCGGACCATGCTTCATTTCTGCAGCAGGATAGCCTTCGGCATGAATATAGGAAATTTCTTTAAGTTTCAAAGCACCTTCAAGGGCTACCGGGAAAAAATATCCTCTACCCAGATACAGAAAATTTGTTGCATCCTTATATTTTTTAGCTATTTCTTCACATTCTGCACTGTGAGTCAATATTTTTTCGATTTTTTCAGGAATATGATATAAATCTCTTATCAATTCTCTTTGACCTTTTTCCGATAATGTTTTTCTTTCTTTACCCAGTAAAATTGCTATCATTGCCAATACTGTAACCTGTGCTGTGAATGCTTTTGTTGACGCAACACCAATTTCAGGACCTGCATGAGTATAAACTCCACCATGAGTTTCGCGCGGAATGCTTGAACCTACAACATTGCATATACCAAGAACAGTAGCCCCTTCCTCCTTTGCAAGTTTAATAGCTGCTAAAGTATCAGCAGTTTCTCCGCTCTGGCTTATGGCTATTATTACATCTTCATTATAAATAACAGGTTCACGATATCTGAACTCTGATGCGTATTCTACCTCAACCGGTATTCTGGCAAACTCTTCAATAAGATATTCTCCAACCAGACCTGCATGCCAGGAAGTGCCACAACCAATAATTATTATTCTTTTTGCATTGATTAACTTATCGATTATTTCATGCAGACCTCCAAGGTGAACCGATTTCAAATCGGAAGAAATTCTACCCCTGAAAGTATCATTAATTGATCTTGGTTGCTCAAAAATTTCTTTGAGCATAAAATGAGTATATCCACCTTTTTCAATTTCTCCGATTTCAAGATCCAGTTTTTGAATTTTCGGTGTAACCATGACGTTTTTAATAGTTTTCAGAGACATTTCGTTTCTTGAAACTACTGCAATATCTTCGTCATTCATATAGATAACTCTTTTTGTATGTTCAACAATCGGAGTAGCATCAGATGCAAAAAAATATTCATTATCACCAATTCCAAGAACAAGAGGACTTCCTTTTCTTGCAGCAATTAATTGATCTTGTTTGTCGCGGCAGGCAACAAGCAAACCATAAGCCCCAATTACTTTTGTAAGAGCAAGCCTTACGGCAATTTCTGCAGAGACTTTTCCTTTAAGGTAAATATATTCGATCAGATTAGCCAGGACTTCTGTATCGGTTTCACTATGGAAAATATAACCTCTGTCCTCGAGCCTTGCTTTAAGTCTGGAATAATTTTCAATTATACCATTGTGAATTACAACAAAATATCCGCTATTTGATGCATGAGGATGGGCATTAACATCATTGGGTTCGCCATGAGTTGCCCAGCGGGTGTGTCCCATACCTACCGTACCTTTAATATTTTTTTTAGAAACGTACTTTTCCAGATCTGCAACTTTCCCCTTTTTTTTATATATCCGAACATCTCCATTTAAAATTGCAATTCCGGCAGAATCATACCCTCTGTATTCAAGTCTTTTTAAGCCGTTTATTAAAATTGGATATGCTTCTTTGTTTCCAATATATCCGACAATTCCACACATAAGGATTGGTTTTCTTAAATAATTTATAGTTTGGTATAAGTAATTAATAATTTCATGTTATTTGAATGCTGTCCGCTATTAATCACAACTCTATTAGCTTCAACTCTTGTAAGGTTTGGAAATAAATATAGCCCGTTATCAGAATAAGTACCTTTTAATAAATATTGAAAATAGCGGGTAATATTCATTCTATATGCTTTTTCATCACTACTATAAGCACCGTTGAAATAATTATTATTACTGTTAAAATATGGATCATCTATTATCATTTCCGAAGACATATCGCTTTTAATTGCCCGAACAGTTAATTTCTCCGGTACGGTGAATGAGTTAAGTGAGTTTTCTGCTGTTTCAATCGGAATAAAAAGCTCGGCTTTATTTATTGCGATACCCTGAATGCTTCTCCAATAATTTATATTTGGAAACAATATTCTGGTCTTTACACCTCCAAGTCCCTGAAGATATAAAACACTGTCCTGAAAGGATGAATTATTTATATTTGCATTAAATACGGTCAGTGAATAATCATGATTAAAAGCATTGATTCTTGCACAATTATTATTTATAACAAAATCAAATGCATAAGTTCCCTGAGAATCATGATATTTAAGTGTCATATATGATTGATCTGATAACAGATCAAAATATGTTATTACTCCATCAGAGGTCACTTCTTCAACCTTTAAATAAAGTCCTTTTAAAAAGTTAAGAAAAGCATCATTATCAATAAAATTTGCAGTATCGGCAAATAAAATTGATTCCCCAAATGAAGTGTTTAAAACGATTGGTAAAACAGTATCTGACTGAGCCAAAGAATATGATATTTCTCCAACCAGATCAGTTACTTGGTAATAACTTTCTGTCTGAATATCTGAATAATACACAGAATCTTTATATATTGATGAAGATAGTTTATAAACTGATACATTTTGATTTGAAGATGAATTACCATATCCATCATTTACTCTCAGATAAAGTACAATTTCATCAAAGGCAAGTGATCCGTCTTTTTGCTGATCAAAAACTACATTGTTGGACGAAAGCCGCACCTGAGTCAAAAATGAGGCATTAGCTACCCCAAAAACCGGATCAACATAACTTCCCAAAATATTTAATGAATTGCTGTAGGAAGATAATGAATCCTCAGAAACAGTAAATGATTGAATATTTATTGTATCGGTATATTGTAAAAACAGTCGGTCTGATTCAGGTTGAACTTCCAATCCAAGGTCAGTATCTTTATCACAAGCACTAAATAATATGCCAATTATCAACAATAAAACTAATCCGGAATGTAAAGACAGTTTGAATAACTTATTTTGAAACAACATAACTTTCTTCTAAAATCTGGTTATAAAAACTGTTATATGTATCAATATATTGTACGTCTTCTTTATATTTTAAAATTGGAACACCTGAATCTATTACATATTTTTCAATTTCCGGATCAACGTTCTCTTCACCAAAAACAACTGCATCAGACATGCTGATAGCAAGTTTGTTAATATTAACAAGGTTTGGTTTTTTTACAATTTCAACATCTGATTCCGATACACCTTCAATAAATATTTTTTCGTGGAACCCTTTATTTAATAATCCACTGAAACCATCGTTGTAAACCGAATAAATTATTTTTGATTCATGAAACAACGGATCTTCACGAAAAGCTTTTTTAAGATATAAAGGGACAAGACATGTAAACCAGCCATGACAGTGAACAACATCAGGAGACCATCTTAATTTTTTTACAGTTTCAAGCACTCCCCTTGCAAAGAAAATCAGTCTTTCATCATTATCAGGGAAATAATTGCCTTCTTCATCGGTCAACACATTCTTCCGTTGAAAATAATCATCGTTATCAATAAAATAAACCTGCATTCTGGCCGATTGTATTGATGCAACTTTTATAATCAATGGGTGGTCTGAATCATTGATGATTAAATTCATACCAGACAATCTAATTACCTCGTGCAACTGATTGCGTCTCTCATTTATTACACCATATTTTGGCATAAATGTTCGTATCTCACGTCCTCTTTCCTGTATTCCCTGAGGCAAATGTCTTCCGATATCAGCAATGTTAGATTCGGGAAGATAGGGTGTAATTTCTTGCGAAACAAATAAAACCTTGATTTTTTCCATTAAAGTTTGTATGAATTAATTTGAATTGCAAAAATATAAAAAAAATAGCGAATAATCAACTGTTTCTATCATACTTTTATTTTGTTAAATGCACAAATTCTGTTTAAACTCATTTAGCATAAGGCTTTAATTTAATAATATAATATGATATTTTTACATATTAAGTTTTATACCTAATTTTGTACATCGAATAGAATATTATGAAGATTTGCACCACTATTGACGAAATTATATGTCTGCTTAAGGATTATCGTACTAAAAATATTAAAACAGGTATGGTACCTACAATGGGTGCTCTGCATGCCGGACATATAAGCCTGGTCGAAAAATCTGTGTCTGAAAATGATATAACTATTGTAAGTATTTTTGTCAACCCGATCCAGTTTAACAATCCTAAAGACTTGAAAAACTATCCCCGAACTCTGGAAAAAGACTTGGAAATGCTTGATAAGACAAAATGTGATATAATTTTTTCCCCAAATGCCAAAGAAATGTATCCGGAAAAAGATAACATACAATTTAATTTCGGTGATTTAGGATCAGTCATGGAGGGAAAATTCCGGCCAGGGCATTTCAATGGTGTTGCAATTATTGTAAAAAAATTATTTGATATTGTTAAACCCGATTCGGCATATTTTGGGAAAAAAGATTTTCAGCAACTGGCAATTATTAAAGCACTTGTTAAAGAAATTAAATCACCTGTCAGGATTGTTTCATGCAAGACAATAAGAGAAGATGACGGTCTTGCAATGAGTTCAAGAAACACTTTATTGTCACAGGAACAACGAAAAAAGGCACCAATGATTTATAAAATTTTAG
>JBDRPR010000161.1:0-8423 GCA_043826845.1 Bacteroidota bacterium | reverse complement strand
TGGTATGGTTCCATTCTATAACCATTGTGCTGACCATATTCTGAAATTATCCTGCCATCAATCATATATCGACCAACTGTCATTGTTGCAGTATTTCCTGTAGCATAAACAAAAACTACAGATGCCGACCATTCATTATTAAAATTATGTGTCAAGATAAATGATATATCATGAGTACGGTCATATTTTGCAGGGAACTTATTCCCATTGTTAATATCATCAAATTGCCTTGTTGTTTTTGACAAAGTATAACCTATCCATCCGGTTGTGTTGCCTATTCGTTTTTTAATAAAAAATTCAGCTCCATAAGATTCTCCCAATCCGAATGTGAAATTATTATCGGAATTGCTACCGGCATCATCACCTGCAGTTCTGCCTTCCTTGTATGATATCTGATTTTTTAATTTTTTGTAATACACTTCGATAGAAGTTTCAACTTTATTATTCCAAAAATTTTTAAAAATTCCGATAGCATACTGCTGACCATACTGTGGTTTAACAAGAGTAGAACTTGACACCCAAACATCAGTAGGTAAAGAAACAGAGGAAATGGTTGCCATGTGTATATATTGATAATTTTGTGTATATGCAGCTTTTAGTGAGGTGTTTGAATTAATTGTATATCGCATTGATAACCGAGGTTCAACATTTTGAAAATCAGCAATTTTTTCACCAGGCGAATACACCGTAGTGTCTTCATTTCTTCCAAATTGGTCAATAGTGTATCTTGTAAAAGGACCAACCTGAATAAAAGAAGAAGCTCTCAAGCCAACACTTACTTTAAAAAATTCATTGAAATCAAAATCATCGTTAATATAAATTGCTGATTCATGAGCGTATTGCTTTATTATATCACCGGTATCAAATTCTGTTTCACCGATGCGTGCAGATGCGCTGCTTGGCGTAAAGACATGATATGTATGATTAATGCCGAATTTTATGTTATGTCTTATTTCGGGGATATAAGTGAAGTCAATTTTAAAGTTATAATCTCGTATGCCCGAAAAAAGTTTCATTTCAAATTCATCCTGTTCTGCCTGAAATTCAAAATTATAATCACTAAATATTGCAGAAGTATTAACAAACATCTTATCGCTAAATAAATGATTCCACCTTAAAGAAGTAGTTGCATTTCCCCAAGGTATATTAACGTTAAATCCTGCTTCTTTGTGCTTGAAAATAAAAACATCACGTCCAAAATATCCACTCAGATACAGCCTGTCTTTATCAGAAAATCTGTAATTTACCTTTGCATTCAGATCATAGAAATAATATCCGCTCCCCTTGGCTTTTGCTTCCTTTCTTATAAAGGGATCAGTGAGAACATCAATATATGTTCTTCGTCCTGAAACAACAAACGAACAGGTATCTTTCTTTATCGGACCCTGAAGAGTTAGTCTGGAAGAAATAAGTCCTATGCCTCCATCAGCATGATATGTTTTCATATTTCCTTCATTCATTGAAATATCCAGAACAGAAGAAAGTCTTCCTCCATATTGGGCAGGCATTCCACCTTTTATCAAATTCACGTCTTTTACTGCATCAGAATTAAAAACACTGAAAAAACCAAACAAATGCGATGCATTATAAACAACGGCCTCATCAAGCAATATCAGATTTTGATCAGGGCCACCACCTCTGACGTAAAATCCGGAATTACCTTCACCACCTGATTGAACTCCTGGTAATAGCTGTATCGTTTTCATTATATCCACTTCCCCAAAAATTGCAGGTAATTTTTTTATGCTTTCAACCGGCAGTCTGACAGTACCCATTTGTGTACTTTCAACATTATCTTCAGGTTTTTCACCAACGATTACAACTTCTTTAGTCATATATACGGATTCTGACAATAATATATTATTTTTAATATCCTTGTCCAGTTTTATTTTTTTTGAATAATCAGTATATCCAAGAAATGAGCAGGAAATGGTATATTCCCCTGCAGGGAATGTCAGGGAATAAAATCCATAAGTATTAGTAATCGTACCTTTTGAAAGATCTTTTATAAAAATATTTGCTCCTATTAATTCCTCTCCGGTTTGCTGATCTCTGACATAACCACTAATCGTGTACTTTTGGGAAAAAGCGAAATCTCCTGATATCAACAAAATAGCTAAAATAAAAAATATTATTATGTACTTCACAATCAGGGTGATGAATTATTTTTACAAAATTAGGCATTTTTAATTTCAAATCATATACCATTTGACATGTGAAAAAAAAAATTAAATGATTGCCTTCATAGTTTATTGAATATTAAACAAAGGCGTGATTATTATTATTTTTAAAAAATACTGACAAAATAGCCGACTGAAATAAAAGAATTCGTGAACGTATTTCACATATTTAAGAAAATTTATGTAGGTTTGCAGTTCAAAACATTTTTCAGGGTGTGGTGCTCCCGATAGCTATCGGGAGGCTAGCATAGCTCTGAACAATTGGGAACCAGAAATCTGTTATTCGGTTTCTATTTTTTTATATGTTTTATTTTTTTTCGGGGTGTGGCGCAGTTGGCTAGCGTACTTGCATGGGGTGCAAGGGGTCGGAGGTTCAAGTCCTCTCACCCCGACTTTTTAAAACCGGTGAAAACCGGTTTTCTTTTAATAAATGTTTCTATTTTATTTAACTAAAAGTGCAGATGATAAAATATTCGCAATCAAACCAATTATCAACAAGATAAATTTTGCTATAATTGATATTTTTCTTATTTTCTCTGTTTTATAAAATAAAAAATTTCTGCTTATATAGCGAACCGAGTTTCCTGGTAATGCAAAGTCAATTCCTTTTAATTTCATTAATTTTTCTTATACGGCATCAGATATTTAGCCGTATTAAAATCAACAGGATTACCTTGTTCGTTTCGCTGAACGCCAAGAAGAACCTTACTGTGGTGTCTGTGTTGATATCCCCTGTTCAGAGAATAATAAAAAATCGAATGATAAATTCCCAGACGCATATTTGGCCAAGCCCTTTTTACAAAAGACCAGTTTCCATATACTTCCTTTTGAATCCTGTTGGATTTTTCCAGAAGTACTTCTGGACTATAATTTTTCGGTTGTATAATAACTTTGGTTGCATCATATTTACTCCAGTCATCTGTCAATATTCTTCCTTCAGAACGCATTCGTTCAAAAACAGGAGTACCAGGATAAGGTGTAACCACACAAGACTGAAAAAAAGCAGTACGTGAAGCATTTATAAAATTCAAGCCTGCATCAAAAACATCTTCAGTATCATTATCAAGGCCAAATATCAGTGATGCCATTGTGAGAATTCCATTATCCCTAAGGCGACTGATAGCCGCCACATTCTGTCTGATTGATTTAAGTGATTTACGATACTGATTCATCCCTGAGCGGGTCATTGATTCAAAGCCGATGAGCAAGGCTCCGCAGCCTGATTTACTGGCCATATACAGAAGTTCCTTATCCCGAGCAAGGCCTATAGAAGCCTGTCCTACCCAACGTTTTTTCAAAGGGATAAGAGCTGTAAACAATTCCTTGGCAAATTTGCGGTCACCGGTAATATTATCGTCGAGGAAGAAGAGAAATTTTTGCGGGCATTGTTCAGCCTCTGTAATTATATTTTTAATTGATTTGTGCCGTTGTTTGGTTCCAAAAAATCTGGAAACAGTACAAAAATCACAATTGTATGGGCAACCGCGTGTAGTTTCTATCGGTGTAACAGAAAATTTGCCTGAATGACAACGGATAAGATCCCTGCGTGGCAACTGCATATTTTGGAGATCAGGCAGATGTTCAAGTTTATAAAAAGGTTTTAGCTTATTTGTCGAAATATCTTTTAATACTTGTTCCCATAAGCCACCTTCTGCTTCTCCAATAACAACTGCATCACCATATAGGATGGCTTCTTCAGGTATGCAGGTAGCATGAATTCCCCCAAAAACAACAATTTTTTCACGTTTCCTGAATTCGTTGGCAATAGCATATCCCCTCAAACATGTTTGTGTCATAATAGTTATCCCTACTACGTCATAATCACCATCAAAATTTATCTGATCACCGTAAACTTCTTCACATATCTCCACTTCATGTTCAGGTGGTGTCATTCCCGCAATCAACGATAAAGTCAGTTGTGGTATGGACATACTAAAAGGGCGTTGTTCATCAAAGGGACAGGGAGATACAAGCAATATTTTCATCAGTAAAGCCTTAAATTATTCGTATATAAAGGCTCGCTCTTGTATAAAGTCAGTGTCTGAACATCTATCATTGAAAAGAATCCAGACAGAAACAGACACAGGCTCTTAACAGGAAACTGGGTGTAAAGTTACAAAATAAATCTAAATCTTTCAAATAGAATGTCATTAAATAACTTAAAATTATTTGTAAAAATATAAATAACCTTTTTTCTATCACAGTTTTAAAATATCAAACTAATTTTTGCACAATGTATTAGTCGCAAACTGGTGACTCCCCTTCATCACTTCTAACAGATGCCCATTTTATTTTTTTTTGTATCAGATAATATTAATAATATTGTACAACTTTTTTCGTTTTTAAGTTAGTAATTAAAAAAAATGCGGTTCATTACTGTTTATTTAATTGTTTTCATTCTTTATTCATTACCCGGATTCAACCAGGACTATGAAATAGAAAAAAAACATTTCAGAGCTTACGTGAAAATAGGATACAGTCAGTGGTATATGACTAAGCCGGACAGTATGCAATATTTTATTTTTGATTATATTGAAGGCCTTGAGCAAGGGTTAAATTATGAAGCAGGCTTTAAATACTATTTCTTGTACGATTTTATAGCAGGAATAAGTTTTTCTCATTTCCAAGCATATAACTATTTGGACAATGTTGGATTGCAGGATAATGCCGGTAATATTGTTGTTGTTGGATATCTTGAAGATGAAATAGATATAAATTTCACCTCTTTGTATATAGGAAAAAGGTTAAAACTGTATCAGCAAAAATGCTTTTTCGAAGTTGATATAAAACCCGGAATAATAAATTATACTGATAAACAGCATTTTGTTAATCGCGATTATAAATATACAGGTTCAACTTTTGGTACAGAACTCGATTTAATGGTTGATTTCATTTTTACAAAACATTTTGGCATGGGATTAAATTTAAGTTATTTAGGAGGCAGTTTTGATAAATTGATGGAAAATAATGAAATCCTGCAGCTTGAAGTACCTGAAAAAATGGACAGAGTAAATTTCAACATAAATTTCAGTTTTTATTTCTAGATAAATTATTATATTGAACTTTTATGATCTTTTTGGGGGTGTAATTGTAAAATCTTAAAATTTCAATTACTTTTCCTTTGCACTTCGATTAAATATTTTGTAGCCCGAAAGAACCTGTACAAATTTTCCCATGACATGTGTAAATTAAAAAAAATTATGTAGGTTTGTAATCAAAAATAATTTACAAACCATTAAAAACAATAAAAAATGAAAAAATCTTTTATTCTTATTATTTTAGCATTTCTATTTGGCTTACAAATATTTGGGCAAACCGGTTATACATGTTTAACACCCGATGTCATAGCATCATTGCCATTTGTTTCAGCAGGAATGACAACTGCAGGATCAGGAAATGATTATGATGGCAGTGCCTGCGGTAGTGCTAATTACTTGTCTGGAGAAGATTATGTTTTCACTTACACCCCTACTTCCAATCAAAACATTTCTATTGAATTAACCAATACTGGTGTGATGGTTGGTTTATTTATAATGGACGGTTGTCCTGATGCAACTCCTAACTGCATCGATTATATTGAAGCTTCTTTCGGAAATCCAGCTATAGGAAATATCGCTCTTACATCAGGGACAACATACTATATAATTGTCTCAACTTATAATCTATTCGGTTCAAATCCAAGCACTGCCTTTGACATTGAAATAAATGAGCTTATTCAACTCGATGCTGCAGTTGTTAAGTTCAACGGACCAAAGAGTTCATGTAGCCTATCCAATAGCGAAACTATTATAGTTACTATTTATAACTTCGGATTACAATCAATCAATAATTTTGATGTATCCTATAGTATTAATAGTGGTGCTCCTGTTACTGAAACCGTAACTGCAACAATATTGCCTGATACTTTTTTATTGTATTCATTTACCACAGTTGCTGACTTTTCAACGCCCAGCACTGAATACGAAATACTATCTTACACATCTCTTATTGGTGACGGAAATACACTAAATGACGATTTCACAGGGTACGTTTTAAATCAACCAGTTGTGAATTCTTTCCCATATTCAGAAGACTTCGAATCAGGTCATGGGTTCTGGCAGGCTTATGGAGATAATTCCACATGGAAACTTGGCGCTCCTGCTGCAACAATAATCAATTCTGCTGCCTCAGGAACTCAGGCATGGGCAACTAATTTGATCGGGAATCATGGATCTAATGAATTATCATATCTTGAATCAACATGTTTTGATTTTTCAGGATTAACAAACCCTAAAATTGAATTTAGCATTTGGTACGAAACCACAATGATTTTAGGAACTGCAATATTATTTTATTCGCTGGATGAAGGTATGTCATGGGATACTTTAAAAGCAGGATCAGCTAATTCAAACTGGTACAATATGGGAAATACATGGACAGGAAGTTCAGCAGGCTGGTTGACTGCTTATAATACAGTCCCGATTCTTAGTGGGAACAGCAATGTAAAGTTTAGATTTGAGCTATATGGTGGTTTTATTGCAGCAGAAGGAATCGCAATTGATGACTTTTCGGTAAGCGAATGTTCAAGTGCTGTGCCGGTTGCAGGGTTCACATACAATACAACAGGCACAAGTGTAACTTTCAATAATACTTCAACAGATGCAACAAGCTATTATTGGGACTTCGGTCAGATAATGGGAACATCTACTGATCAGAATCCGACATATGACTATTTAATAGACGGAAGTTATACTGTTACTATGATTGCAATGAATGATTGTTTTTCTGATACCGTTATTCAGATAATTGATATTGTGACTAATATTCAAGGAATTGATCCAGACAATGATTTTTGTATTTTTCCTAACCCTGCTGATAAATATTTAAATATTCAGACAAACAATTATTGCAAATTTGAAATAATTGATATAAAAGGCGTTATTATGACAGAAGGACAGATATCAGATAAATGCGTAGTTAATATTTCAACATTTGAAAAAGGAATATATTTGATAAGGGTAATAGAAAACCAAAATGTATTTATTAAAAAGCTGATAATTGAATAAAAGAAAGAAAAGAGGGTTGACTGCCCTCTTTTTTTTTACCAGATATATACCGAAATTGAATTTTTAACGGTATCAACTTCCTGAAAAACAATAATAATAAATTGTCATAAGTTTATCTGACAAATCTGGCAAGAATCCTTTATTAATTTCCATAACACATTTATTTATTAATAAAATTTATGTAGGTTTGTGTTATGAAAAACTTTATTGTTTTAACAATATTTTTCTTAATTTCATTTTTGGCGGTTTGTCAATCATTCCAAAAGGGAAATTATGATTTAAAAGCAGGCTTGGGAGCCGGAATATTTTCAATTGAAACCAATGATCCTGCTGATTCTTCCATTCAAGGTATTGGAATGATTACTATAAACTACCCTGTACAGTTTCATTACTCCATTAGGGACAAATGGTCACTTGGCTTTTCGTTGGCAAAAAATCACATTATAACAAATATTGAAAGTAACAATGTTTATGCAAACTTAAATCACATTGGAGCAATAGTTCAATACAGAGTTGCAAACGAGCAAGATGACGCAATAAATTTGGATGCATCTTTTGGATACACCGGATTTTCGTGGAATGATAAAAAACGAAAAGAAAAAATTTCAGGAGATGGTAGCTTTTTTCAATTAGGAGCATCTTACAATCATTATTTTACAAATGTATCAGGGATATATTTCAATTTCAATTTTGTTACAATTGAATTGAAAGACATTAAAAATACTTACAATCAGCATGTAACGTATGGCTTTGGAGCATATCAACTTGCAATATTTGCAAGAGGTATTTCATTGGGAACTGGAATTTGCCTAAAATTCTGAAGTCCCTTATTTTAATAACCTGGATAAATAATTACTTTTACAATCATTTTATTTTCAATTTCTCCTTTAAATGAACAAATGGAATTTGTTGAATGGTGTTGAAAAAACTACTTTTAAACTCCATTTGGGATATGCTGCATGTGATGGAATAATAATCGGAACATTTGCTTTAAACGAATTTATTTTTATTAAAAGCTTAAAAGGTTCTGATTTTCATCTTAGCTTGCTTTTTGCATTTAGCATGGCAGTATTTATCTTACTGGTATTTGTAAATGAGTTCCTTAAACGAATTCAAAATAAAAAAAAACTTTTACGTTATACCGCATTAATCACAAGACTTCCATTACTTACATTTATCTTTTTTCCTGAAATTTCAC
>JBDRPR010000160.1:0-11798 GCA_043826845.1 Bacteroidota bacterium | reverse complement strand
ATAATAATTTGCGTAACATCAGTGTATAATTATTTCTAATAAATTTTTAATTACTTTGTTAATCTTATGATTTTTTGATAATTTGCAGTTTATTTTAAAATCAGTTTTATGATAAAAATAATTATGCCCCTGATTGTTTTCTCGGTGTTCATCAACCTAAAATTATATACACAGGAAATTTCGGATCTGACACTTAAGTTCAATCAGGAATTTGAAAATAAAAACCTCGAAGAAGCTTTAAAAACAGCCCTGACAATTCTTGGCAAAGCTGAAAAAAACATCTCATCAAAACCCGAAGAATATAAAAATGCCATATACAATCTGGCAGAGGTAAATGATGCCTTAGAAAATTATGATGATGCGATCAATTACTATAATGAGCTTTTTAATATTCGTCTGAAAGAACTTGAAGCAATTAACCCAACCTTTTCAAATTCCCTGACATATACCAAAGATATGTTTGCTTCTATAACAGATAAAAAAGTGGCCATAGAATTGTATAAAAAAACCATTGATCGAATTTCGATAGTTGATTCTGCTGATTATTCAGCAATTATGGACATAACCGCCTACTATACCAAAGCCATAAATGAGATGTATGGGATACAGCAGGAAAATCCTCAGGACTTAAATTCTTTAAAACAAAAATACGGAGCAGACAGTAAAGAATTCATGAAAATGGCGGACAGCCTCGCACTTTCATTAAAAAATTACGGCAAATACCCCGAAGCAATTGAAATTTATCTTGATATATACAGGATAATGAAAGATAAAGGCGATACAAAAAGTCAGAATTATGCGAAAACATGTATGAATATAGGTTATCTGTATTTTATTAATCAGAAACACGATAAATTTGAACCATATTATAAAGAAGGCATAGATGTTTACAAATCAGAAAAATACAAGCCTGATGAAGATTATATTAACGCTGTTTTTTATCATGCCACATATTATATGTTTAAACAAGACTGGAAAAATGTGGTCATTCATCTTGAGGAAGGAACAAAAGTTATTGAAAAGCATTTCACAAAAGAACATATTTTTTATTCCATAATGCTGGCAAACATTGCTTCGGCATACAAAGTTCTTGAAGATTATGAAAATGCCGAAAAAGCTTATCAGAAATATTATGAAGCCATGGTGCTGGCAGGTGATACAACTTTAACACAATTGCTGGGATATTATATGGGTATAGGACCTGTTTATGAAAAAACCAACAGGATGGATAAAGCTGAGGAAGCACATATTAAATCGAACCAGGCAACCATGAATATCATCAATGATCTGGCTCATTATGTATCGCTGACTTCAGAAAAAAGGCTTTCGCAATCATTTATATGGTTTACCTATAACCTGAATACTTTCTATTCTTTTTGTCTGAAAAGGCTGGCAGTAAATCCTGCACTCACCACAAATATCTACAATAATGAACTCATGAAAAAGGGAATGATACTGAGGCTGATAAAAAGTAAAATGGTTGCTATCCACAATAGTGGCGATACCTCTTTAATAGCTTCTTTCAGGGAATGGATTGACATCAGACAAAAACTCGCTAAACTTTATATTCTTCCGCTTTCTGAAAGAAAGGAAAACGTGGCAATGATGGAAAACCGTGTAGTCGTTCTTGAGCAGAAAATGAGCTCCGGACTTTTTCTTTCGGGAAACTATATTGACTATAAAATAAGCTGGAAAGACATTCAGAAAAAACTGAAGGCTGATGAAGCAGCAATAGAATTTATGTATTTCGACGCTTATAATTTTACCAATGACGGATGGGCTGACAGTACGGTGTACGGAGCATTGATTATAAGACCCGGATACCAATATCCAAAATATGTACAGTTATTTATAGAGGATGATTTTAAATCATTTTTAAACAGGAACATGGGAAAAAACTCCTACGACCAGTCACAGAGATTGTATAACAAAAGCGATTCATATACAAAAAAATTCAAGGGAGATTCCCTGTATCAAATGATCTGGGAGCCAATTGAACCGTATCTTGCCGATGTAAAAAAAGTATATTTCAGTCCGGCAGGATTGCTTCATAAAATTTCACTTCCTGCATTAGTCAGCGATAAAAAGGGACGACTGATAGACAAATACGACCTGGAACAACTGAGCTCGACAGGAGCAATTGCTGAAGAACAAAAAGATTTTAAAATCAGTAAAGACTATAAAGCAGTGCTCTATGGCGGAATTCTTTATGATTCTGATCCACTGTCCATCACAGAATCTGCAAAAAAATACAAAGAAGACAACGTAGATTATTTTATCAGAGACAGATCATTTACAAGATCTGAAAATTCGGGATATGAAATTACCTGGGACTATTTACAGGGAACATTACTTGAAGTGAATAACATTGACAGTTTGTTTAAAAAATTTGCAGTTTCAAGTGATATGCTTACTGAAAGCAAAGCAGTAGAAGAAAGCTTTAAATACGATTCAGGGAATACCCCTGATATTATTCATATTGCCACTCACGGATTCTTTTTTCCTGAAGAAGAAGTTGAAAAAACTGAAAGATATCTGGCAGCCACCGGAGCTGATCTGGCAAAATTCAATCTGGATGATGCCATGATGAGATCAGGATTGCTGTTTGCAGGAGCCAACAATGTCTGGCAGGGAAACCCTCCAGAGATAGGACTTGAAGATGGTATATTAACAGCCTACGAAGTTAGCAAAATGGATTTAAATAATACAAAACTTGTAGTGTTATCGGCCTGCGAAACCGGACTGGGTGAAATTAAAGGAAGTGAAGGTGTGTACGGACTTCAGCGTGCTTTTAAAATGGCGGGTGTTGAATATATCATTATGAGTTTGTGGCAGATTCCTGATCAGCAAACGGTAGAACTCATGAACATGTTTTATGGCAACTGGCTGAGCGGAATGGATATAAAAACAGCTTTCAGGAATGCTCAGAAGGAAATGAGTAAAAAATATGAACCATTTTATTGGGCAGCTTTTGTTTTAGTGAATTGAAAAAACCGAAAAAAAAATATTTATGATTCGAAAAACGACTGAGTCACATGTACAACAGGTAAAAATTATGACTGGACAGTTTTTATTGCTTTTTATAATATTTCTTTCCCCAGTCTTGTATTCACAAACATATACAGGTTCAGGGGGATTAATCCCAGATGACGGAAACAGTGTGACTTTTTCAATAAATGTTACAGGGCTCACCCCTGTGAATATTGACACGATTTTTGGTATTCAATCGGTCTGTATTAATGCAACGCATACCTGGGATTCTGATCTTCATATTGTACTTATTTCGCCTGACGGAACACAGGTTGTTCTCACCAGCGGTAATGGTGGTGATGGTGATGGATATATTAATACTTGCTTTGTTGACACTGCTGTCACTTCTGTTGTTCAAGGAACAGCTCCATTTTCAGGAGACTATCGCCCGCAGGAAGACTTAGGCTATTTTAACAATCAGCAACAGGGAAATGGCATTTGGTCTCTTTATATTCTTGATACATATGCGTATGCTGACGCAGGAGAGTTGTTCAACTGGAACATTACTTTTGGGAATCATCCGGCCATGCCTTTTATTTTTAAATCATCAAATCTTCCTATAGTGGTTATTAACACCAATCACCAGGAAATTATTGATGAACCAAAAATACCTGTTCATTTCGGCATAATTGATAATGGTCCGGGCATTCGAAATTATTTATCTGATCCTTTTACTTTTAAAGGAAATGTTGGAATTGAACTAAGAGGATCAAGCTCACAATCTTTTCCTAAAAAAAGTTATGGTCTTGAAACCATTGATACTTTAGGAAATGTTATTGATACTTCTCTTTTTGGAATGCCTTCAGAGAATGACTGGATACTTAATGCTCATTACAGCGACAAAACCCAGATGAGGAATGTTCTGTCATACCGGTTATGGGAAAATATGGGTCACTACGGAAGCCGTACCCGTTTTTGCGAACTTGTCATTAATAAAAAATATCAGGGTATTTTTGTTTTTATGGAAAAAATTAAACGGGACGATAATCGTGTGGATATCTCTGACCTTACTCCTGTTGATAATTTCGGGGATGAACTGACCGGTGGATATATAATTAAAATTGATAAAACAACAGGGAGTGGCGGGGATGGATGGACATCAAATTACCCTCCTCCTGTAAATCCAGGTGGACAGACTATATTTTTTCAATATCATTATCCCGATCAGGATGATATTACTCCTTTTCAGGAAAATTATGTACAATCTTATGTGGATAGTTTTGAGACAGCACTGGCAGGTCCTAACTTTTCTGACACAACCATTGGATTTAGAAAATATGCTTCAGAGCGTTCATTTATTGATTATTTTATACTTAGTGAGATCAGCAAGAATGTTGATGCATACCGTTTAAGCACTTATCTGCATAAAAATAAACGCAGTAATGGTGGAAAATTAAAAATCGGTCCAGCATGGGATTATGATATTGCATGGTATAATGCTGATTATTGCGGGGGGAATGAGGTTGACGGATGGGCATATCAGTTTCCATGCGATGGTGATTACTGGCAGGTACCTTTTTGGTGGAATCGCTTTTTACAGGATCCCCTTTTCAGAAACAAACTAAAATGCAGGTGGGAAGAACTAAGGTCAGGAATACTTAGTTTTGCAAGTCTTAATAATTTTATTGACTCAGTTGCATCTTTACTTGATGAATCAAAAGATCGCAACTTTGAGGTGTGGCCTATTTTAGGAGTCTGGGTATGGCCAAATGTGGAGACTCCGGCTACATATCAAGAAGAAGTGGATATGTTAAAAAACTGGCTTTACTTAAGAATTACATGGCTGGATGCAAATATACCAGGAAACTGTATTGTTTCAGGGAACAGGCAGCTTGCAGGCGAATTCTTGGAAATATACCCAAACCCTGCCTCTGATTTTTTGTACATCAGGTTTAGTGATGGAGGATCAAAAAAAGGAAAACTTGCTTTTCTGAACTCGTTGGGAGAAAAAATATCCGTTCAGTGCGTTGCAGAAAATCAACAGATAATTAAAACGAATGTTTCAAACCTTTCTCCTGGGATATATACAGTTGTCTTTAGCTCGGGAGATAATTCTGTTATAAAGAAATTTATCAAAATAAATTAGCTTAAGTCTGATCACTCTATTCCAGAATAATTTTCTCAGTAATAATTTTATCAGAGCAGAAAAGTTTAAATATATACAAATCCACCGGCATATCAGATAAGTCAATCCATTAGGTTGGGGTAAGTGTTGAAAATCATAGCACTATATACTATTTGATTAATTTCATAACAATTTCTCAATATCCTGAAAAAAGATTAATTTTATAGAATATGCAAATAAAACAATAAATGCACAGTGTATTGTGCAAATAAGTATTATATTTGCACAGTAGATTAATAATTGATTTATGGAACAGTTTAACGACATATACAAAGAAATGCTTGATAATACGAGCATATCATTTAAAAGATATTTGCTTAAAAAGATAAATTGGGAATCAAGATTAATCGCCATTACGGGGGCGAGAGGAACAGGAAAAACAAGCTTAATGCTGCAGAAAATAAAGCTTGACAAACTGGTTCAAAAAAGTTTATATGTTTCTGTTGACAACATATACTTTACGAACAACAGCATATTTGACATGGCCGGAACCTTTTATAAATACGGTGGCAGGTATTTGTATCTGGATGAAGTTCATAAATACAAAGGATGGTCACAGGAAATTAAAAATATGTACGACAGCTATCCGGATTTAAAGATTGTTTTCAGTGGCAGTTCTATACTGGATATTTACAAAGGATTTGGTGATCTGAGCAGGCGTGTGGTTCCATATACTTTAAACGGAATGTCGTTCAGGGAATACCTTGTTTTTGAAACAGGTAAGCATTATAAGAAACTTGGGTTGAAAGATATTCTTTCACATCAGGTGGACTATCATATTGAATCACCGCTGGCATTTTTCAGGAACTACCTAAAGGAAGGGTATTATCCATTTTACAAGGAAAAGGATTACACAATCAGGTTAAACGGTGTTATCAATGCCGTATTGGAAACGGATATACCGAAATATCTGGAACTTAAAGTATCTACCATTGAAAAACTCAAACAGCTTTTGCAGATCATTTCTGAGAGTGTGCCTTTCAAACCTAATTTTTCAAAGATTGCAGAGATAATCGGAGTTTCACGCAACATGATGCATGAATATTTCTCTTATCTCGAAAGAGCCGGTCTGATTATGCAACTTCATGATAAGACAAAAGGAGTCAGGGCTCTTGGAAAAGTAAACAAGGTATATCTGAACAATCCTAATCTGGTTTACAATCTGTCAGAGACAAGCAGCAATATTGGGAATATAAGGGAGACGTTCATGCTGAACCAATTGAGAATGATCGGAAATGTCTTCGCTGCAGAAAAAGGAGATTTCACCATTGACGACATGGTGTTTGAGGTCGGTGGCAAAGGAAAAACAGACAGACAAATTAAAGAAGCAGGTAAGGGTTTTGTGGTAAAAGATGAAATCGAACATGGATTTGGAAATGTTTTACCGCTTTGGCATTTTGGGTTGTTATATTGACAAGTTTGAATTCTTTTAATCAGTTTCCTGTGAAAGTAAAAAAATAATTTCAATATACTGAAAAAAGATTAATTTTATAGAATATTTAAAAAAAAACAGTTACATGAAGAAGCTTTTTATCTTGCTACTTTTAATAAGTCTATTAATTTCTATAAGCAAAATATCCTCTGCACAATCGCTGGTTGAAGATGGAATGTCCTGGAGTATATACTGGGGAAATTATCATCCTCTTGGAAGCAGCCATGGAACAGAACAGTATAAAGTTTTTGGTGATACAATAATAAACTTTGTACAATATAAAAAATTAAATGGTTGCAACGATACAGATTGTGTTTCATTTGGGTTTAATTCCGGGATCAGGCAGGATTCGACCAAAAAGGTGTATCAGTTAAATTATACAGGAAGTGAATTATTGTTGTATGATTTTAATTTAAATCCTAATGATACTTTCATTGGCGATTGTTTTCTAGGATGGGGAGGTTTACAATACTCAATGGTGGTGGATACTGTAGATTCAGTAATGATAGAAAACGGGGAATACAGAAAGAGAATTACATTTGTGGATTATAATTTTAGCTATCAGGTTGATATCTGGATTGAAGGGATTGGGAGCATTTATGGAATTATTTATCCGGGTTTTGCGAAGTGTGCGTATGACATGAGCTTCACACTTTTATGCTGTAAAAAGTTCAATGAGCTTTTATATATAAATGATTTTTATAATACATGTTATATCCCATGGACTTCGGCTGAGAAATTTGAAACAGACAATGATTTTTTACCGTATCCAAATCCTTTTTCTGATTATTTTGTTGTTTCAAATCAAGGAATCACGAAGATCGAATTATTTGATCTTTATGGAAGACTGGTTTATGAGAAGTTACCGGATTTTTCTGAAGAAAGATATAAAGTTAATCCCGGAAAGATTGATAGCGGGGTTTACATTCTAAAAACAACAACCGACAAGGGAGTTGTAATAAATAAATTAATAAAAGAATAAAAGAAATACACATTCGGCATATTGAAGAATCATCCTTATCAGTTTCCTGTGAAAGTAAAAAACGCATAATTTCTATCAGCTTCTCAGATAAGAAGCTCCGTTGACATCAATAATTCCTCCTGTAAGAAATTCACTGTTTCCTGAAGACAGGAAGACAATAGTGTCTGCCACTTCTTCAGGTTTTGCAATTCTGTTCAGAGGACTTTGTGCATTGATTTTTGTACCCTCAGGGGTTTTCATAATATAATCGGACATTTCAGTGCCTACAAATCCCGGAGCAACAGTATAAACGCCGATACCATATTTCCCCAGAGCCTGAGCCATTGACTGCCCCAACGCATTTAGTGCAACTTTGGAAGCTCCTTATGATATTGCCTCAGGCTCTTTAAGAAAAGCAATTGCAGTACATCTTCCTATTCCCCGCGATGCACCGGTAACAAGAACTGTCTTATTTTCTAATCTATAATCCATTAAATTACTCTCACTCCGACGTTTGATGTGGATGTTTTTATAACTTTAACAAAATAGGGGTTAAAAGAAAATGATTCCTGCATCAATGCAACTATTTTATCAACTTTTTTATCATCGCAGACGGCAAAAACAGATGAACCTCCTCCGCTGATATTAAATCCGTATGCGCCCGCTCTTAGTATTTTTTTCTTTATCTGATGATATTTTGGTATTGCAGCAGCGCGAACAGGCTCAGCAATATGATCAACCGAAACGGCATTACCGAATTCTTTTAAATTTCTTGTATGTATAGAATGTATAACTGTTGAACAACGCGCAATCTGCTCTTTTAGTTTCTCCTGGCCTATTTCATAAGTAATAAATCCTCTTGTTGTTCTCTGGCTTTTTTTAATAACTGCCAAAGCAACCGGAAATTCACACAAATCAAGTTTCAATACATCAATGGGATTGTAACTTTTTATCAGAGTAAAACCACCAAGTAATGCAGCAGCAACGTTATCGGCATGAGGAGAACCTCCAGATGCAACTTCTCCCATCCTTGCAAGATCAATCAGTTCATTGTTCTTTAATTTAAGACCAAGCAACTTATCCATTCCATATATTGCAGCGACTGCAGAAGCTCCGGTTGTTCCAAGTCCTCCGCCTGAAGTCATGTTTTTATAAATGGTAATATGCACACCCTGTTTGATTTCATAACGACGAAACATTTCCAGCAATGCCAGACTTCCTGTGTTATCATTAATGTCAACAGGAATATTCTGACTATTCCCCTGAATCTCAATAGTGATTTTATCAGAATTGTTCAGTTTCAGATGAAAATCATCATAAGGTGCGCTTAGCGTCATTGCAAAAATATCATAACCGGGACCAACATTAGCTGTTGTTGCAGGAACTCTGAGTTTTATTTCGTTCATATCAGATTTTTTTCTTGCATTAATTTCTTAAGAACTAAAGTTTTGGCTTCACTGAGTTCTGTAAGAGGTGCTCTTAATGCTCCGCAGGGTAAACCCATAAGTTTCAAAGCCATTTTTGCTGCCATAGGATTCGTTTCAAACCGGAATGCTTCATAAAGATTATAATAATCATAGTGTATCTGTCGTGCTTCCTCAGTTTTTCCTTCCAGAACCAGGTGCAGCATTTCTGTCATGACTTTCGGAATAGCATTTCCTGCAACGGTAAATGATCCGGCACCACCAATAAGAACAGTTGGAAAGGCAGTTGTATCTTTGCCTGTGAATACTTCAAAATCATTATCTTTTGTCAGATAAATTACTTTGGCAAGATGATCAAGCCCTTTATTTCCATCTTTTATTCCTATTATATTTGGATGTTTTGCAAGTTTTGCAGACATCTGCGGAGTAATTTCAACTCCTGTTCTTTCCTTGGCATTATGAAGAATTATAGGAAGTTTTGAAAAATCAGCCAGTTTTTCATAAAAATCAAGAACACCTTCTTCCTTTGGCATAACAAAAAAAGGAGAAAAAACAGATATATAATCTGCGCCTAGATCAGCATAAAGCTTTGCCCTTTCTTTTGCTTCCCACAAACTTGAAACACAGGTCTCCGGAACTATTTTTGCTTTGCCCGCCGCTGTTTCAACTATTGTTTTTACCACCAGTTCGATTTCTTTGATGTTTAACAGGGTGTTTTCTCCTGTAACTCCGAGCGGAGCAATCCCATCAACACCTGCGTCTAACTGCAATTTAACAAGCCTCCTTAAGCCTTCAACATCCAGTGACATATCGGGTTTAAAAGGAGTAATCAATAATGTGTAGGCACCTTTTTGCATAACTTGAGTTTTTAATATTTAACTATCAAAGTTATTCTCCAGGGAATAAACCAAAGCAGTTTTGAAAATATTTTCTTAACATTATGAGGTTAATTAATAAGGGAGATTTCAAATCATCAGAATTAAAAATCAAAATTGTAACTCCAAGCAACAAAACTGACGAGGAATCCGATACCGTCAAATGCGCTCACCGGAATTCAATACTAATCCTGAATAGTGGGCTAAAGCCCAATCTGGTATCAGCCTAAGGACTTTAGTCCTGACTATTTAGTGAACAAGAAAAAATTTTCAGAAACTAAACATGAAAGATGTCATGACTATAAAGACAGTTTTTTCAAAATTATCTGAACATAAACATTATGATTTTAAAAGATTTTTGTAAGTTTGAGGATAATAAACAAATTGTTATTGATTTTCATCCAAATTCGTGAGAATATTGTAAAAATTGATTAATGGGAACAAGTAATAGCAAATTTATGGTGAAAAAAATATTTATATTAATTTTAATGGCACTTCTTTTTAATAAAGCAATCTGTCAAAAAGAGATTAATACAACAAAAAAGAAATCTGTTTTTATCGGTTTTAATTCCTCTTTTTCATTTTCGATAAATGACTATCGACGGCCTGGTTATATAAATTTTAGTCCAATTTCAAAAAATCACCTATATGGTGTTTCAAGCGAAATAGATATTTCTGTTATAATTGGCTTTAAAAAACATACTTTTCTGCTTGGTACAAAATTTTGGTTACCTGATGAATACAGATTTAATGATTGGAAAAAAAAGGGATTTATTCTTTCATATAAATTCAATATATCTGATACAACAAAAAGATTCAGATATAATTTATTTTATGATGTAATGATTGCTAAATTCAAATTATCTTATAATTTTCCACCTCTTAACGATTGTCCATATGAATCTATCCTGACAAAAACAATTTTACATTTAAATAATTTAGTTGGATTCGGAGTTTCATACAATATTACAAAATATCTTTATTTAAGCTCCGAAATTGGAATAGGGATCCATTTATATCAAAACACAATTGTAAGAGAAGTGTCTGCTAATCCAGATTATGACGTTTATTCCAGAGATAATTTATTCAGCAATGGACCGGTAACATCCATTTTTCGCATTAATTTAAATTACAAATTATGTAAAGTTTAAGGAAATTATAACAATACCTGAAAAACCGATTATGAAATGCCTATGACAAAAACTCAACATCTTTGCTTATTACGTGGTATTAATGTCGGTGGTAAAAATATCATAAAAATGACCAATCTAAAAACCTGTTTTGAAGAAATGGGATTCACCGATGTTGTAAGCTATATTCAAAGCGGAAATGTGATATTCAATAAGGGGAAAAACAATAAAGAAAATCTGACCGCTATTATTTCAGGAAAACTTGCAGAAAAATTTGATTATCATCAACCGGTTGCTGTATTTGATTATCATGAGCTGAAAACAATTGTAGGGGAAGCTCCCATAGGATTTGGCATAGAACCTGAAAAATATAAATATGATGTGGTATTTCTCATCCCGCCTTTGACATCTAAAAAAGCATTCAGTGCAGCAAAAACAAGAGAAGGAGTTGATTTTGTTTTCAAAGGTGAAAAAGTTCTGTATTTTTCTAGATTAATAAATAAAGCTGGGTTGAGTTATCTGAGTAAGATCATATCGGACCCGGTTTACCAGAATATGACTATCAGGAACTGGAACACTGCAAGCAAATTGCTTGAGTTAATGTGAAAAATTCGTTAAACTGTAATAATGTATTTTCTCATTATAACAACCATTATGCATAAAAATAAGTTGATTAATAATATGACAATATTATCCGTGATCAGATATTTGCTGTAATCTGTATGTGTCCATTATTTTATATTTTTTACCAGTGATGGATATCAGTTTGTCGTCTTTAAATTTTTTCAGTATTCTTATTACACTTTCAGTGGACATCCCTG
>JBDRPR010000159.1:0-2176 GCA_043826845.1 Bacteroidota bacterium | reverse complement strand
AGCTATGTGATTGAATTGCTCCATAACCACAATGATGATTTGTAAGCATCAGGCCCTGATCAGAAATAATCTCTGCAGTACAGAAAAACCCGAAGGGAAATTGTTCGTTGCCAAGGCCAACTATAGCATCCTTAACGCATGAATTATTCAGGCTGTAAATGTCTTCAGGGGTCAATTCCAGTCCCTTTTCGTTCAGATTCAGCTTTTTCAACATTGTCAGCAGCCACATTCCTTCATCAGCTTTCATGTTGATTGCAAAAATCAGGCTTGATCCGACCAAAAACAGTATTGCTTTCTTTATCATGACTTTAATTATTTTGACGTTATTTATACATAAACAAATTTAATCTTCAGGACATTCTAAACAAAAAATATTTGCCAAAATTTTGCATTCAGACGTCTAATCCTGCGTTATTGTTACAAATAAAATAATTTTTCATTTCCTTTGTATATGGGAAAATCTCAAAAACAGGATATCCGCGGATTATCACGATCAGCACTTGAAAAACTGATAACCGGAATCGGAGAAAAGAAATACAGGGCAGGGCAGGTTTATGAATGGATATGGAACCACAATGCTGATTCATTTGATGATATGAAGAATATTCCCTTAAAGCTCAGAGAATATCTTGATCGCGAATATATAATAAACAGGCTGAGAATTGAAAAGGAGCAGATATCACATGATGGAACCGTTAAAACAGCTTTTTTAACTGCCGATGGCGGAATAACAGAAAGTGTTGCAATACCATCCGCCCAACGTCTTACTGTATGTATTTCTTCCCATACCGGATGTGTTCTTGGATGCAAATTCTGTGCATCTGCCGGCGTAACTGATGCAAAGAAACTGACATGTGGGGAAATTACAGATCAGTTTACTGCAGGCATAATATATTCCAGTCGTAAATCATTGGCGGTAACGAACCTTGTCTTTATGGGAATGGGTGAACCCCTGCTTAATTATGAAAATATAACAGGGGCTATTGAAAAAATAAATGAAATCCATAATTTTTCACCTCAGAGAATGACGGTTTCAACCGCCGGAATTCCGGACAAGATCAGACATCTTGCAGCTTTCCCTCTAAAAATCAACCTTGCCCTTTCCCTGCATTCAGCAATTGACTCAAAAAGGAACAACATCATGCCGGTAAATAAAAAATATCCTTTAAACAAAATATCCGAAGCTTTAGTTTATTATCATAGTATCACAGGAAAGAGAATTACCATTGAATATCTTCTGCTGAAAGAATTCAACGACGGGAAGGATGATGCAGAAGCACTGATCAGTTTTCTCAGGCCCTTTCCTGTGAAAATAAATATTATTGAATACAACAGGGTTGATGGTTCGCCATACTTCCCATCTGAGAAAAAAGTGGCGGAACAGTTTATTGCCATGCTTGAACGTCAGAATTTCATCATCAATATCCGTAAAAGCAGAGGGAAGGATATTAACGCTGCATGCGGTCAACTTGCCGGCAGATTATCAGCCAGTTACCATAAGTGATGTATTTTTTTTCAACGAAATGTTTACGATTAATCTCAAATTTAATATTTTAGCGTATTCAAATTTTTTAAAACCCGGTATTATGAAACATCTGAAATGCTTGCCATTGTTTGTATTTCTAATTTGCACCGGCATATCATTTGCCCAGACGCTTGAGGTTGTAGATTTCGGTCCGGTTAGCGAACTGGACAAGAATATTTATTTGCAACAAATTGTCGGTCATGATGAAGATGGATTTTACATCGTTAAATCAGAGGGATACAACGGACTTAACGGAGACAACCTGTGGCTTGAGTATTATTCCAATCTTACAATGACACTGGAAGCCAAAAATCAGATTGTTTTACCAAGTGTCAATGGTATTAATACAAAATATGCAAGGCTCTTTTACATTGAGAAAAAACTGATACTTTTTTCAATTGCAATGGATGAAACACAGGAGCGGCAGTTTTTATATGTGCAGTATCTCGATCAGAATGGTACTATTAAAAACAAACCTAAAAAGATTGGTGAAATACCGTTAAAGAATAACCCGGAACATGGATTCGGTTTCATTCTAACGGAAAATGGCACAAAAATTACCGTTTATTATCACAACACTTTCATGACGTATAATAATGAGCCGTTTACATTTAAAGTCATTGATTCAAACCTTCAGGTCGAATTTAATGA
>JBDRPR010000158.1:0-3556 GCA_043826845.1 Bacteroidota bacterium | reverse complement strand
TAACAGCTTGCAAGTTGGATTTTTTGCAAATAATAACGTTAGACCCTTCTGGCATGCGCATAAGGCTAAGGTGTTCCAAACTATATCCTACACGAGTACAGTTACCAACTTTATCAAACTGTAGGCTTCCCCGAACTTCATCCATTTAAAAACAGAGACAGAAAAGAAAATACTTATTATTATTCAACCCTTATCTGAATCCAATCGTAGCATATCCTACCCAGTGATTGATTTTTGCCGGAGCAGTAACTCCCATCCTGATATCATTTACCTTTACATGCTCATGGTCAATACTGGTTGAATATTGAAGCGGATATGAGATCAACTGCTGATTTGATAAAGCCTGAAGTTTCATAGCAGTCAGTAATCCTAAACTGACTGAAAAACGGCCGCACCAGGTCCATTTGTATTGTTTAAGATCGTTGTCGTCCACCAGATAGTTATAGAACAAATTTATTTTTTTTTCAGAAAGCTGTCCGTTAAAACAATTGCTGATTATTTCGTGTTCCTTTGCCACAGCATTTGCATAGCCTGTTTCCCCTGATCCTAAAAAATCGAAATTCGAATTTCCCCAGTCTTCATTTCCATAATGAACGGCATCGTTGCTAATTACAAAAGCGTAGTCTTCTCCGAATGATTGATTCTCAAACACTTTATCTATTGCTTTAGCAAGTATTTCAGATATTTGATCCATTCTGTCAAAATTCATATATGGAACTAAAATTGAAATTATTTCTACATCTTTATTGTAATGTTGCAAAAACGGGACAATTGCTTCAACAGAATGTTCAACTGATTGCACATGATTATCTGTCACAAAAACATCATCAGGCAAGAATTTTATTATACTATCTCTTAATTGAGAAACTTTAACTTTACCATATGGTCCCATCCATGAACTGAAACTGTCAAAAACAATTTTATTCTCAAGTCCAAACTGACCGGCTTTATGACACACCCCAAAGATAATCACGGTTTTGGCTTTTATATTCTTTAAAATTAGCGGATACATATACCCGGCATAGGAGTAATCATCATGTGGACATATAGCTGTTTTCCATACTGTTTTATCATCTATATCTTTAGCAAATAAAAGACTATCTGTTTTTTGTTTGTACATCTGATTTATTCTTCTAACTAAAGAATCCATTTGCCAGGAGTGATTTACAAATCCTACTGTATCAGAAACGTGACGAATTGTATTTGTCTGTGCTTCTGCCGAGTAAATGAAAAAAAGAAAAATAATTATAAAATAATATTTCATTTTATATTATCCTTAAATTTTAATTCCAATTACGCATACATCATCTACTTGTTCGATATTGTTCCGCCATTCAATGAAAGCTTTCTGTATTATGTTTCTTTGATCATCAACAGACTCATTTCTATTGCTTAGTATAAGTTTTTTAAAATTTGCAGATTTGTATTTTTTTCCTGCCGGACCACCAAACTGATCTGCATAACCATCGCTGAACATATAAAGCAAATCACCTTTGTTTAAAGATATGCTGTTGGTTGTAAATGGTTTGGGCTCTAAGTATTTGCCAACTGGCTGTTTATCTGCTTTTATTTCTTCAATTTCTTCAGAATTTGAACGAAGAATCCACAAAGGATTATTAGCGCCAGCCCAGTCAACATGCATCATACCGGTATCAAATACACAAAGGCTTACATCCATTCCGTCTTTCACTTCATTTTGGCTTTTTTCAAAATTCTCAATAACCAGTTTGGTAACTTCGTCCAGAATTCTACCCGGATCAGATAATTGCATCTCACGAACAACACGTTTTAGGTAATTGCTGCACATAACACTAACCATTGCTCCCGGAACACCATGACCGGTACAATCGCAAGCCGCAATAAAAATTTTATTATTAAAAAAATCCATCCAGAAAAAATCTCCTGCTACAACATCTTTAGGCAGATATAATATAAAAGTATCAGGAATGAATTTTTTAATATAGCTGACAGGAGGGAGAATAGCTTCCTGTATCCTCTGGGCATATCGGATACTGTCCATAATATCCTTGTTTTTTTCCTCAATAATAAGATTTTTTGCTTCAAGTGCTTCTGCAGATTTTTTCTTCATCTTGTAACGGTTATACATGAATACAACCATGACTGTAAAAAACAGTAAAAGTGCAATCCCAATATATATATAGTATTTCCTTATTTGCTTTTGAAATAATTTATCTTTTTCGAGCAAGGCAATTTGTTGTTCTTGTTTTTTTGCATTAATATCAGCTTCAAGTTCGGCGATTTTTTTCGATGCTCTTTCATTGTTTATCTGATCATTTACTTCAATAAAGTGATTCTGAATTACAAAAGCACTATCAAAATCACCCATAATAGCAAGAAGTTTTGAAAATTCCATCGAAGAATTCCGGATTTCTTTTTTTGCTCCAATTTCGTTTGATAAATGGTAGGCTTTTCTTATATAATAAATTGCAGAATCATTGTTCTGCATATTTTTGTAGTTAAGGCCAAGATTAATTAAGGTTATTGCTTTCCCTTGTTTATCATCAATTTCCTCTTTAATCAATAAAGATTCAGAAAATAGTTTTGCCGCTTCTTCACCATTTCCTGTTTCTAAATAAGCTGTTCCAAGATTGTCAAGTGCAGAAGAAATAACGTACTGGTCATCGTTTTTTCTTCCGGCTTCAAGTGCTTTATTTGAATAGTTGATAGATTCATCATATGCTTCCATATTAAGATATAACTCTCCAATATATGTATAACTATCTGCTTTTGTAATATTATCTCCATAATTTAATGCCCTGTTGAAATAGTCGAGAGCTTTTTCAAAATTTGCTTGTTGAAGATGAATCAATCCGATGCCATTCAGGCAATTGGCAATTCCCAAATCATCATTCAGCTTCTGAAATATAGCCAATGCTTCTCCCAGATTATCAATAGCAGTTCCATATTTGCCAAGCAAAATTCTCAGATCGCCAAGATTAAATAAAGCAATGGCTTTCCCTTTACTGAAATTTATTATTATAGCTTCGTTCAAAGCATCATTTAGTGTTCTCTCGGCTTCGTCATACCTGTCAATATAGTATAACGTTTTCCCAACATCGTTTAGGGCGGTTACATATTCTTTTGTTCCTTTTTTTGCAACTGATAATTCTTCTCTTGCAATTTCAAGAGCTGCTTCCGGATTATTAAAGATTATGTCTTCCACCTTAATATGAAGTTCATCAGCTTGACTTTGAGTCTGTCCGTAATTTGTGTCGAAAAAAACTAATAACCAGCCTAATAACAATAATGCGCATTTTAATATGTGTCTCATGCAGTTAAAATATGATATGTAATTGAACAAGATTTCCAATGATAAAAATACAATATAATTGGGAATATGGACTTTCAAAAACAATTAGAGAGTTAAATTTTTTAATCTGTATGATATTGTGCGTTTTATTTAATGCAGACTAGACGTCATATTATAATTTTTTTTTATACATATTTAACTATTAGTAACTATTCAGCTTGAACAAAATGTTGATGAATTTAAAAAATATATTTGATTTAAATAGTCGGCAGTCCTCAGTCAGCA